>NZ_JBFRTU010000069.1:0-81169 GCF_041474275.1 Vibrio sp. 10N.222.52.B7
ATTTATAACTTTGATACCTTTTCAAAGTGAGCAGGAGATTAGCAGTCGGATAATCAATTCGAAAAACAAAAAATGAGTTTGGAATTATAGATGTGATCAAAATCACTGATAATTGTGTAAATTAAACAAATAAAAACAAAATAATTCACTATTAATTTACATCCATCGAGGGTTTTATACATAAATTTGTCGTTTCAAAGGTAGTAAATAAGAAGAGATGATTTTCTTATCAATCTTCACGTCTTCAATTGACTGAACAAATACCGTTGTTTCAAAAAATTCGGTGAAGATAACCAGTCGATTTACGTCCATGAGCCTTAACTATTTGTATTGAATGGTTTTGTTGAACTCCTCAAATATGACTCACCGACAGGCCTTTACAAAACTTTACGAATGCAAAGAATGTAAATTTAATGCAAATGGTAATAGTTATCACTTATATTCACTCCCGAAATAATTCAGTGGTACCGGCAACGGTTCAGCGAACACATCGAATAAATAACAAAGTGTTCGTCTAAAAGAATAAAAGCGGAGTAAAGGACATGTTTTCAAAGAGCCCATTGGCTTTAGTGATCGGCGCAGTATTAGCTTCACCAGCAGTATTGGCAGAAACAGTAAAAACAGACGAGCATATGGTTGTTGAAGGTCGTGACTACGGTTATAAAGCCGACACGAACACAACAGCAATGCGCATGGAGGCGACTCAATTAGAGACTCCGGGACAAGTTTCAGTAATCGATGAGCAAATCATCGATGAACAGCGTGCAACAACGCTTGGTGACGTGCTTAAGAATGACGCGAGTGTAAGTGCTGGCGGTACAAGTCGTAACCGTGAACGTTTCTCTCTACGTGGTTTCTCGGTAGAAAGCTCTTCGGGCTTCCTTAAAAATGGCCAGCAACATTGGTCTCACTACCGTCAACCAATTGAACTGCTAGAGCGTGTTGAAGTACTTAAAGGGCCTTCTGGTCTTCTTTACGGTATTTCTGCACCAGGTGGTTTGATCAACATGGTAAGCAAAAAACCAACTTACGATACGCAAGTAAGTGTTAGCCAAGATATTGGTTCTAATGACCATTCTCGTACAACGGTAGACGTAAGTGGCGCTTTGAACGACGCTGAAACTCTACGTGGTCGCGCGATTCTATCTAAAGAAAGCTACGGCTCTTGGAGAACTTATGGTGACGGAACTGAACCACAAACAGAACGTTTTGTTGGTGGTGTATTCGTTGATTACGATGTAACTGAAGACGTGACAGTTTCTGTTCATTACGACAAAACTAACGACGAAGGTAGCGTAGATTCTGGCGCTTTATACACGCTAGACGGCAACCGAGTAGGTAGCGACAAGCACATCTGGGATGCACAGTGGTCACAGATCGAGAATGATGTTGAGAACGTTGGTTTTGATATTGCTGCTAACCTGACTGATACATGGTCATTAAAAACAGGTTTCAACTACCAAGATTTCGAACGTATTGATATGGAAAGCTACCCAAGCTTTTCAAATATGAATCCTGATGGTACGGGCACCGTGACTCAAGGCGGTAACTACCGTCATGATAAATGGCGTTTCAGAACGGCTTACGTTGATCTAACAACAACCGCTGATCTTGCGGGCACAGAGCACCAACTATTATTCGGTGCTAACTGGTTAGGCTACAGCTATTACCGTGGTATGGATCGCTTCAGCAGCGCTGAATACGCACCAGATGCAACAGTACCAGCGCCGTCAGTGGGTCCAACATCGCTAGGTAAGATGAGTACTTACGATACTTGGGGCTTCTACATCCAAGATTTGATTACTATTAATGATGAATGGCAAGTTCTTGCGGGTGCTCGTTTCGACCGTAAAGTAAGTGATGGCGTAGCAGAAGAAAATGTAGCGCCTAAGCTTGGCCTGATTTACCACCCAGCATCAAACGGTAGTATCTACGCTTCTTACTCTGAAAGTTTCGAACCACAAGGTGTTGTGTCTAGCGGAAGCCGCAACTACACCAACGATGGCGAACTTCTTGACGCAGCAACGGGCGTGTCTTACGAAGTCGGTACTAAGTGGGAACTGATGGACGAACGTCTATTCGTTTCTGGTGCGGTATTCGATATTACCCAAGAAAACATTTCAATGGATGTAGAAGACACTTCATCAGGCGATTGGACGAAGACACAAGGTGGCGAACAAGTTCACCGTGGTGCTGAGCTAGCCGCACAAGGCTTTATTTCAGAGCGCTTCTCAATGTCTGGTTCTGCAATGTACTTAGATGCTGAAATCACGAACCATGAAACATATGAAGGTAACCGTCCAGTAGACGTACCTGAGTTTGCAGCAAGCGTTTGGTCTACCTATGCAGCAACAAACGAAGTTGATGTGAACCTGGGTCTTATCTACGAAGGTTCTCGTTACGGCGATAGCGCGAACACATTCAAGAAAGACGGCTACGCACGTGTAGATATGGGTGCTGCATACACGCTTAAGTACGACGATTCTCTTGATTTCGTAGCGCGTCTAACAGTCGAGAACGTATTTGATAAAGAATACCTAGCGGGTGGCGGTTCAACATCTTCAAACCACCAATTTGCTGAAGACGTAGTAATCGGCGAAGGCCGTAACTACATGGCAACGTTACAGGTAAAATACTAATTTGTTAGTAGGGTACTATTGTTAGCCTAAATATTAAGGGGAGGGTTTCTACTTTCCCCTTTCGTGATTCTGCTATTTCGTAAAATATCCCTAGTAATGTGAGTGACTTTTAATGATAATGAGACTGCTTATCAATAATAGTATTTATCAATAAAATGTATTTGACCTTCTTCTATAGTAAATGACTACAATTATGAATCTTTTAAAAACTAGCCTAGCGCTTGCCATCAGTTTGGTTGCAACGTCTTCTATGGCAAACAGCTTGGATCAAGCTCAATCAATTCAAAACAAGACCAATAACGCGTCGGCTTCGAGCCAAAAGGTTATTGATAAAAGCTCACAAGCGACTTTAATGCTGCAAGCTGAGATTGAGCGTCTGCAAGAAGAAGTTAAAAACCTAGAAATCTATCACGATCACCTTGCTGCATTAGTTGAGAGCCAAAACCAAGAAGCTCAAAGCATTGAAGAGCAGATCGAAGAAATCAAATACACACGCCAAGGTGTTGTGCCATTGATGTATCAAATGATCGATGGTCTTGAACAGTTGGTAGAGAAAGACGTGCCGATTAAGAAAGAACAGCGTCTAGAAAGAGTAGAAAAGCTACAAGCAATGATGACTCGTGCTGACGTAAGTGACGCTGAGAAATACCGCCGTATCCTAGAGGCATACCAAATCGAGATGGACTACGGCATTAAGTTGGGTGTTTACCAAGGTCGTGTCGCATTGGCGAGTGATAAAACAATCGAGGCAGATGTTCTGCACTTAGGTCGTATCTCTTTAGTTGCTCGTAACCTAAATGGCAGCCAATACTGGGCTTGGAATCAAACAGAAGCTCAATGGCAAGAACTTGATTCTTCTATGAAGTCTGAGCTAGATAAAGCGTACGATATTGCTGGCCAACAAGCTGCCCCAAGCTTGATTACTTTACCTGTTTCTTTAATTGTTGCGGAGGTTAAGTAATGAACTTAAAATCATTAGCAGCATTGCTTTGCATTACATCACTTTCATTTTCTGCTTTCTCAGCTTCAGACTCAACGGCTCAGCTCGTTAACAAAGCAAAATCAGAAAACCGTACTCAAGCTTCTCACAACGTAGTGCGTGAAGCTGATTTCAAAAAGACAGAACAAGAACTGAAAGCGATCAAAGCTCAGCTTGAAGCGAAGCGTACGTCTATCCAAGGTGCGACAGATGTTCTGACTCAAACGTTCAGTGATAACGAAAACAAGCTTGCTCGCTTAGAAGAGAAGCTGCGTTTAGAAACCGGTAGCTTAGGCGAGCTGTTCGGTGTCGTTCGTCAAAACGCAAAAGAACTCGGCGCAGAGCTTAGCTCAACCGTGAATAGTGTTGATCGTGCTGAACACACTGCAACTGTTGATCAAATCATTGATGCTAAATCACTGCCTTCAATGCCACAGCTGACCGGTTTGTGGATGAGCATGGTTGAACAGATCCAAGCGAGCTCTGAGCTTAGCAAATCTCAAATTGCATTCATTAATGGTGAAGGCAATACAAACAAGGTTGACGCTTACCGACTAGGTTCGATTGGTCTTGTGACAGAGCAAGGCTATGTTAACTGGAACACTCAGCGTGAAGATGCGATCGCTTACCTTAAGCAACCACAAAATGGTCCAACGTTAGCGTCACTTTCTTCGTTAGCGAATGGTGAAGTATCTAACGTGGTTGTCGATCCTTCTCGCGGGTTTATGCTAGAGCAATTAGCACTTACGCCAAGTTTAACTGACCGTCTACAAGCGGGTGGTGTGGTTGGTAAAGTGATTCTTGGCCTACTAGCTATTGGTCTAATCATCGCATTAGTTCGTGGTGTCTCTCTTGCTATCGCACGCCAGAAAATTCGCGCGCAACTTAAGAACCCTGAGCAAGCGGGTGATAACCCACTAGGTCGTGTTCTTGCGATGTACAACAAGGAACAAAACCAAACGGTTGAAGCGTTAGAGTTGCGACTTTTAGAAGCGGTAGTTGATGAGCAGACTCACCTAGAGAAAGGTCTATCGATGCTTAAGCTATTGGCGGCACTAGCACCAATGTTGGGCCTTTTAGGTACAGTAACCGGCATGATCGAAACATTCCAAGTGATCACTCAGTTTGGTAATGGCGACCCTAAAGTTATGGCGGGTGGTATCTCGATGGCGCTTGTAACTACGGTACTTGGTCTGGTTGCGGCAATGCCTCTTCTACTGGCACACAACATTCTTAGCACTCAAGCAGAAAACATTCGCAATATTCTTGAGAAGCAAGGTATTGGTCTTGTTGCTGAGCAGGCTGAAAAGACCGTTGAATCAAACGCTGTTGTTTCACCAGTTGGGACTGCTGCGTAATGGATATTTTGTCGGGTTCTCTATTACCAGCGAGTTGGTTAACGAGTGACTGGCTGCTGTCTTTATCAAGCTTTATGGAGCAGGGCGGTTTCGTCCTGTGGTGGCTAGCGGCTGTCGTCCTAGTGTATTGGGTGCTTGTGGTAGAACGTGTGCTTTATCTTGCGTTCTACTTTCCTAAGCAACGCCAAGCTTGGATAGCGAAATGGCATGAAAGAGAAGATCACTCTTCTTGGCATGCCAAAGCCATTCGTGAAGGTTGGTTAGGGCAAGCGAGTATCTTGCTTAACCAAAACTTGAATTTTATTAAGCTGTTAGTCGCTATTTGCCCGATGTTGGGCTTGCTAGGCACTGTAACCGGTATGATCTCTGTTTTTGATGTTATGGCGACACAAGGCAGCAGTGACCCTAAATTGATGGCTTCAGGTATCTCGTTAGCAACACTGCCAACCATGGCAGGCATGGTTGCAGCGTTAGCGGGCATGTTCGTTCACGCTCGCTTAGCGAAAGTATGTAACCGCTTAGAATTGAAATTAGAAAAATCTTTAAGGAGTCAACGATGAGACTCGGTCGACGTCATTCTAAAAACGAAGAGGCTCAAATAGACCTTACTTCGATGCTTGATATTGTCTTTATCATGCTTATTTTCTTTATTGTGACCAGTTCATTTGTTCGTGAGTCAGGGGTGGAAGTCAATCGCCCACAAGCTTCTAACGTAGTAAGCCAAAAGGATGCAGGCATCTTTGTTGCGATTACTTCTGCAAACGACATTTTCATCGACAAGCGTGTCGTAGATGTTGAACGTGTCCAAGCGACGTTAGAGCACTTGTTGCTAGAACAACCTGATGCTTCTTTGGTTATTCAAGCGGATGAACACGCTTACAACGGTACTGTTGTTAAAGTGATGGATGCCGCGAAAGGTGCAGGTGTTAAAAACATTGCGCTTGCTGCTGATAAGCGATGATCTTGGAGGATCTTCATAAATGATTCGCCTATTTCTTGCTTTACCGCTAGCGGGCGCGTTGGGCTTAGCGCTGTTTTCTTTCATGGCTTGGATGGTCGATAATGGCCACCAACGTTCACCAGACGATAGCGAGACGTTAAGTTTCAACATGGTAATGGTGGAACAAGAACAAGAAGTTCAAAGAAGACAACGCGCAGTCCCTGAAAAACCAGAAATGCCAGAGCCGCCACCGGAAGCGCAAACGTCTCAGTCACAAGCTGAAGTTACGCCTCTGAATTCGATGTCTTCTTTGCCTTCATTGGATTTGAACACATCCATTGATGGCTTAGCGATTAACGCACCGACATTCTCTGATTTTGGGTCAAACCAACAAGCAATGCCTTTGTATCGAGTAGAGCCTCGTTATCCAGCGAAAGCGCTTAAGCGTGGAGCTGAAGGCCATGTGATTATGTCTTTTACTATCGATGAAACGGGACGTCCAATTGACATTCAAGTCACTGACGCAAACCCACGTCGTATGTTTGAACGTGAAGCGATGAGAGCACTTAAAAAATGGAAATATCAACCGAAAGTCGTCGATGGAAAAGCGATAGCTCAGGTTGGTCAAACCGTGAAACTAGAGTTTAAGTTGGCAAAATGATGAAACAGATATGGATATTAGTGGGCTTGTTGTTAATGCCCCTTACAACACAAGCGCAAGAGCTATCTCAATATACTGCCATTCGTGTTCAAAAGGCGCATAAGCTTGCTCAAGATGAACAGGTTAAACAGGCGATTGATGTACTCGCAGGCTTGGAGCTTTCTAAAGGTTACGACAAAGCATACGTAGCTCGTATGTTGGGTGTGTTTTACTGGCAAGATGGCAAAACTGACGCGGCGATTAAGCAGCTCACTTATGCCGTCGATACGAATTTGTTAGTCGATGAGCAAGCTTGGATAACGAAGCGTATGCTGGCTGATTTGTTGTTGAACGATCAGCAGTTTAAAAACGCGCTTCCGCACTACTACGAGTTAGTGAAAACAGCGCCTGAAAAGGAAAAGAAAGACACGCTTTGGATGCGAATTGCACAAGCTGAATACCAAATTGAAAACTGGTCGAAAGTCCTAGTGGCCATCGGTAATCACGACAAGTTCAATTCAAAACCAGAGTTATCACCTCTATCGCTAAAACTGGGCGCACAGCTTCAGTTAAAGCAGTGGAAACAGTCGATTCCTACACTGGAAAGCTTGATTGAACTTCAACCCGAGAAAGATAACTGGTGGCGTCAACTGGTTGGTATTCAACTTAGGTTAGATCGTAATCGTGATGCATTGAACACGTTAGCACTGGCTGATCTACAAGGTGTTGAGCTGAAGAACTCAGATCGCCGCTTGTTAGCGCAGCTTTACGCGAAACGTGGCATTCCAGAGCGCGCAGCACAAGAAATTAGTAAGTTAGATGATGCGAACAGCGATGTTCAACTTCTGGCTGAGCAAGCAACCTACTGGCAGTTAGCGAAAGAGTGGGACAGTGCTATTGAAGTATGGACGTTAGCGTCTAAAAAGGACACGCAATATCATTGGAATGTGGCTCAATTACTGGTTCAGCAAGGTTACTACGATCGTGCTCTGGTTGTTTTGGATAAAGTGAAAGACAAGAACAAGCAAGCTGATGTTGCTTTAGCGAAAGTACGTTCATGGTACAAGCTAAAGAATCTTGATAATGCTCTTGCTCAAGCGAAACGTGCGAACAACATTGAGCCTTCTTCTGAGGCAAAAGGTTGGATTAAATATCTGACTCAGCTAAGAACAGTGAGTGATAACGGCAACGTCTAACTGCGAATAGCACAACAGAAGACAAGAGAAAGTAATATAGAGAAAAGGGTGTCATTTGATGGTTCAAATGACACCCTTTTTAATTTTGGCGGTTAAAGCTTTTTGAACTTTATCGTTCCAATGCGGCAGTTAAGGCTCGCACATCGTGCCGCTGGACGTAGCACTTTGAATCACGCCGCTGGTATCAGCAACCCAATTAATGGTGCAGTCACGATAAGGGTTTTTGAATGCGTGTACTGTATAACCATTGTCTAACGGTTTCTTGGTTTCAATCCAAGCATAGTTTCGAGACGCCCAAAAACTGATAGGGCGTGACCGTTCGGTGAGATAACGTTTTTGTACATCGGTTATGTCTGAACCGATGTATTCTTGAATATGTTCTTCCGTGCTGATTATTTGGCTGGTGCACGCTGTCACTAGCGCAGCAAAAGCCAAAACAAAAATACGCATTTCAAATCCTTTTAAGCTTCATTAGCTATCATCAAACCAGTGATCAAATAGTCCCAACTTTCTATCCTTAAAGCTACGACTGTTACCTTAAACCCATCTCAATCAAGCATGTTGAGATTGAGCTTTTTTGAGCTTTGACCCTGTTATCAATAACCTCTAATAAAACGAATCAAATCCCTTTAGTACACGTTAGCAAGAATATGCATACAGTTCGATTACTTCCCATGTAATGTTATGTAAATTTCCTTACGCCACTCGGCAAACGTAAACAATGTAAATTGAATGCCAATACGAATGATTATCAACTAAATTGTCGCCATAAAATTTATAGGTATTGGTTTGTATGTCGTTAAAAAGTAGGGCGGTTCAGTCATGGGCTCGTCGACTTCATGTTTATATTTCTATGGCGCTTCTGTTCGTGGTTCTTTTTTTCTCAGTAACCGGTATCACCCTGAACCGACCTGAGTTATTTGAATCAAGCCAACCCAATATCCAACGCTCTACGCTAACGCTTCCTACAAGTTTATTTACGGTTCAAGACGGACGTTTAAAAGCTGACGAGACAGCCTTTGAAACGTTTCTGTTCGAAGAAGCCAACCTCTCCGGCGTTCCTTCTGGTTTGGACATCTATGCAGAGATTGAAGATGGTGAGTTGCTCATCGGTGAGGTATCTATGGACTTCAAAGGACCCGGCTACAACGCTTCCGTTTTTGTTGACGTTACGTCTGAGTTTGTAGAAGTCGAAACCACTAATTACGGCGTTATCGCATTGTTGAACGATCTGCATAAAGGTCGTAACAGCGGTGAAGTATGGAAATGGTTTATCGATATCACTGCGCTATTGATGATCTTCTTTGTGCTTACTGGCGTGTGCTTACTGTTACCTAAGAAAAAGACGCTTAATACTTCCATCAAATGGACGGTGTTTGGGTCTGCAATCTCATTGGTTATCTATTTTATCGCCGTGCCTTAACGCTTGATTCGATTGATGAATCGGATTGAAGAGCGAACTTAAGGTTAAACGGATTTAAAAGGTTGTTAAAAATGAAAAAAATGAACTGGGGCAAGGCGCTTCTTGCTTTATCTCTTTTGCCAAGCCTAGGTATGGCACAAGCGACTCCTGATACGGCAAAACTTGATGTGAGCTTCGAGCTTCCAAAGATTGATACCTCTATGTATGCGCGTCCCTATGTGGCGGTGTGGGTAGAGAACAGCGAACGAAAGTCAGTGAAAACCATTGAACTTTGGGTCGGTAAAGATGAATGGCTGAAAGATCTACGCAGCTGGTGGAGAAAGGTTGGCCGTTACGATCGTGATCTTGTTGACGCTGTGACATCCGCAACGCGTCCAGCTGGCAAGTACCGTTTCGCTTGGGATGGTAAGAGTGATGATGGCCAAGCACTAGAACAAGGCGAGTACACGGTTCATATCGAAGTGGTTCGTGAACATGGTGGCCGTAACTACCTTCGCCAAAAAGTATCACTCACAGATTCAAACGTATCTTACGAATTAAAAGCAACGGAAGAGACGGGTGAAATCACCCTGAACTACATCGCTAAATAGTAAGTGCGAACAGTAAAACCAAGCTGAACAGAATAGACAGTGGTCATCGTAGGCTCAGATAGAGCAACACGGCTAACAATTATAAATAATGGAATTGAACATGATGAAACAGACAAAAATCAAAGCACTTGCTCTAGCGGGTGTGATGGCATTCGGCCTAGCAGCAACGACAACGGCACAAGCTCACCCACGCTGGATTTTGCCATCACACTTTACCGTATCGAAAGAAGGTGGTGATTGGCTAACGTTCGATGTTACTGCGTCTCACGGCACGTTTGTTTTTGATAAGCCTGCTGGCAGCGAAAATGCTCATGTCATCATGCCAGATGGCCGCAGCGAGCGTCCTAACTTTGTGATTCGTGGCAAGCGTCGTTCAATCTTCGACTTCTATTTTGAAGAAGAAGGTACACACAAAGTGGCGATCAACAACCAGCCGTCTTACTACACGCAATACAAAGCGGGTCGCCGTGACACGGTGAAGTGGATTAAAGCAAACAAAGCTGAGCGTGACTCAGTTCTACCTGAAAAATCACGTGACGTGGTAACGCAGATCAGCTTCACTCGTGCAGAAAGCTACATCACGGTAGGTAAGCCAACGGATTCAGTGTTCAAAATTGAAGGCAAGCTTCTAGAAATGAAGCCTGTGACACACCCTTCAGATATCGTTGAAGGCGAACCTGTGACATTCCAGTTCTTCTACAACGGTGAAATCCAGAAAGACGTGAAAGCGGAGATTACTCGTGAAGGTACGCTTTACCGCAACCACCAAGAGCAGATTGATGTGGTGAGTGATGAGAACGGTGAAATCACGTTTACTCCAGACGTAGCAGGTCGTTACGTAATGAAAGCGAACTACAAAGGTGAGTTGATTGACAACCCACTGGCAGACAAAGCAAGCGCGAACGTTCACCTAACGTTCGAAGCGCTGCTTCAATAGTCTGTGATATCGGGGCTAGATCCCTGATTAAGAATCAAAAAAACTTAAGGGCTCATTTGAGCCCTTTATCGCTCAGTTTACTTCTGAGAATTTGCACTGTGGCTAGGGTACGAACCATGACAATAAAAACAAAACTTAACGCTTTAATGACTCCTTGCTTAGCATTGGGACTTGGTTTCGCTGCATTACCTGCGCAAGCACACTTTCCACTGATGAGCTGCTGGTTTGAAGGTAAGACTGTTGCTTGTGAAGCGGGTTATTCGGATGGCAGCAAAGCGATTGATTACGCAGTTGAGATGTACGATTACGAAGACAACTTGATTGCAAAAGAGATGACAGATAAACGTTCTATCGTTGAATTCCCACATCCTGACACTGAGTTCTACCTTGTGTTCGATTCAGGTCATGAGTTTCCAGTTGAAGTTGATGTTGTAGAGATCAGTGAAAAATGATGATTCAAAGCGTACGTGCTGATACGGGCGGCAGAGAGGGCAAATGGGTAGGACTGATCATTGTGTTCATCCTTTGCTTTGCAAGCGTTGCTATCCCATTTCATCAGGCTGAATCCCACGTTAAAGCAGTGCTTGATCATCAAATTCTAGTGACTGATGTTGAACAAGAAAACTTGGCGATGCTATCAGAGCTGCGTTTAGCGCATGAAGAAATCCGTGACCTTCGTATGGACTCCGAAGGTGAATGGCCGAGTGTTGCGTCACTTAAAGATGAATGGGTTGCCCCGTTTGTAGAAGATCAGAGTTGGAAGCGCAAAGGTTCTCATGCTTGGGTACTGGATGAGCGTGGTTACTATTTCTCTGCTCCAAGTGAACAAGCTACGCCAACCGATCATGGTTCTGCGGATTCCTTTATTTTGAACGCGAACAGCGTTTCTCCTGAGATCTGGATCTTCTTGGGTGGCGTAGCGAAACAGCCAGCAACTTTTGACCAACACACGCTTGAGTCTACTGGTTGGAAAATGGTCGTGAACGAATCAGAAATTGAACAGCATCATGAAAGCGATGCTCACTAATAATAAGAGAATTACTATGCGAATTATGACTCTGTTCATGTCGTTATTAGCGGTGTTCATGGCACCCAATGCATTGGCAAAAGAATACGAGATCGATAGCGGCAAGCTGACGATTGGTATCACACTTCAGCCTTACTACAGCTACGTGAAAGCAGTTGTAGGAGACAAAGTGAACATTCTTCCTTTGGTTGACGCAGGTTTCAACCCACATAACTACTTACCACAACCCAATGATTTAAAGCGATTGAGCCAGATGGATGCAATCGTAGTAAACGGTATTGGTCACGATGACTTCGCGCTTAAAGTGATTTCAGCCGCGCAACGTGATGACTTAGTGGTGATCGAAGCAAATAAAGAAGTGCCTCTCCTTCCTGCACTTGGTCAGTCTGTTGGTCAAGGTGCCGTTAACCCGCATACCTTTGTTGGGCTTTCAACAACGATTCAAAAGGTTTACACCATCGCTAGTGAAGTGTCTAAGCTCGACCCAGACAACGCTGCGTTTTATCGCAAGAATGCGCGTAAGTACGCTAAGCAATTCCGCTTTATGAAGCGTGACGCGATGCTGTCACTGGGCGAACTCGATACATCAGGTATGAAGGTCGCGACTACACATAATGCTTATGGCTACATCCTTCAAGAGTTTGGTGTGGATGTCGCAGCAGTCATCGAGCCTGCACACGGTGTTGAGCCAAGTGCTAGCCAATTGCAAGAGACGATCGAGAAGATCCGCGCATCAGGCATTGATGTTCTGTTCTACGAGCTAAACATGCCAAACCGTTTTGTTGACACCATTGAAGCGGAAACAGGCGTTCAGCTTTACCGTTTTTCTCACATGACGCACGGCGAATATGAAGACGATAAAGTCGAAGTTGAGATGAAGAAGAACCTAGAGACGTTAATCGAAGCTATGAAATTTGCGGCGGCGAACCAAGCTAAAAGCGGGAACGCATAATGTTAGGTCCATCAATCTCAATTAATAAACTCGGTCTGCAATACGATAACAACGTAATTCTTGATGATATCTCGCTCGAACTTAAAGCGGGTGAATGTCATGTGATCATGGGGCCAAACGGCGGCGGTAAAACTTCATTATTGCGCTCTGTGCTTGGCCTTACGCCTTTCTCTGGTCAAATCAATATCCACTGGCCAGAAAAGCCGAGTATTGGTTACGTACCTCAAAAAGCGACGTTCGAGTCGAGCTTACCTTTGACGGTAATGGACTTCGTACTGCTCAATCAAACGCGAATACCGTTGTTTTGGCGTCGTAAATCTAAGCAGCTGGATTTTGCTCTCGCGCAGTTAGATCGCGTTGGTATGGCGACACGTAGCGACCGCCGCATGGGGCAGTTATCCGGTGGTGAGCAGCAACGTGTGTTGTTTGCCCAAGCATTGTTGGATAACCCAAGCCTACTGGTGTTGGATGAACCAACGACCGGTATGGACGAGCAGGGCGTTCGTTATCTTGAATCGTTAATTCGTGAATGTGTTAGTGAAGGTCGTACGATCCTTGCGGTACACCACGATGTCACGGCAGTGCGTCGACTCGAAGCGAACGTACATGTTGTGAATCGATTCTTGGTTGATAGTGGACCACACGAAGAAGTCTTACACCCAAGTAAAATAGAGAGCCTATTCCAGCACTACAGCAGTGGCTCTGCCATGACTAAATCTCAGGAGGTTGCGTAATGGATTGGTTACGACAACTTGCCATTAGTGGTGTTGAAGCGGGCTGGTTATCAGACAGCTTCATGTATGCCTTCATGGTCAATGCTCTTGTTGCAGCGTTATTGCTTGGCCCTCTGTTAGGTGGTCTTGGTACCTTGGTGATTGCCAAGCGTTTAGCTTTCTTCTCTGAGGCAGTTGGTCATGCAGCGTTAACCGGTATCGCCATTGGCGTTTTGCTTGGCGAACCACCAGAAAACCCAATCATTGGCCTGTTTAGCTTCTGTATGATCTTCGCTCTGCTTCTTCACTTTGTAAGAAACAGAACCAACGTACCATACGATACCTTAGTTGGTGTATTTCTAGCGCTAGCACTAGCGGTCGGCGCGGCATTACTGATGTACGTTGCTCGTAAGATCAACATCCACATGCTTGAAAATGTACTGTTTGGCTCGATTCTTACGGTAACAGACCAAGACTTAGCGATTCTTGCAGGTAGCTGCGCGATCATCATCTTGCTCTTGATACCGACGTTCAACCGCATTCTCTTGACTTGTATCAGCCCTGATATTGCGAAGGTTCGCGGTTACAACACCAGCTTTTACGATTACTTGTTTGTCATGATGATCACCTTAGTGACAATTGCAGCCGTAAAGATCGTGGGCGCGGTTTTAGTGGGTGCGTTATTGCTGATTCCAGGTGCGACAGCTCGATTGTTGACTAAACGTATGGGGAGCTTTGTACTGCTGTCGGCATTACTCGCGACCATCGCGTGTTTGGTTGGAACAGTATTGCCTATGGAGCTCAAACTGCCAGTGCCATCGGGCGCGTCAATCATCATCGTTTCTGCAACGTTTTTCCTAGCAGCAACGCTATACCGAATTGTAAGAAAGGCGTAATCATGACTTGTTTAATGAATCGTATCGCTAGCTCAGTAAAAGCAGCGGCTCAAGTGAGTGTGCTGGGTAGTGTGTTAATGGCTGGTTCTGTGATGTCTTTGAACGTGAATGCAGAAGACATCCTAACCAGTACACCTGTGACTTATGCATTGGCGACAGAGCTAACCAAAGGCACGGACATTACGACTGAATACCTGCCACCCAAGCGTTACGGTATTGATCGTCTGCCGAATTGGTTTGGTACCAAGGGTGCGAGTAAAGTGCTTCAATCGGGTGAAAAGGCGACCGTTGCGGTAACACTATCATCGATCTGGCAAGCGGATCCTACCTTTGTCTACGCAAGACAAGGCAATATCCGTTTGGTTGAGGTTGATGCCGCTCAAGCGATTACACCGCGTGCACAAGGCGTTGCTGCGCTTACATTGTCGAATGGTGATGTGTCTAAATACGCATGGTTAAACCCGACCAACTTAACACGTATGGCGGCGATTGTGGCTGACGACTTTAAGTTGTTGTGGCCTGCGCAAGCTGAAACGATTGATAGCAACTTACAACGTGTGATGTTGGATGTTCGTGAACTGATCAACAAGCAGCAAGCAGTATTGCTCGACAATGACGTAGATTCAGTATTGTTGCTTTCAGAAAGCTTGGAAGATTTCGCCTCTGGCAGCCAACTGTTTGTTGAAGAACGCATGTTCAAAGCTGAACTGGAATGGACAGAGCAGGACAAAGCCAAGCTTAAAGAGATGTTTTCGGAAGATGATGCTCTATGGTTAGTTACAGCGAAAAAGCCAAGCAACTTGATTAAATCATTGGTACCGAATGAGCGTATCTTGGTAGTGGATTCTGTTGATCGTTGGGGCAGAGCGGGAATCAACGCAAAAGCACCGTTTGCCCGTTGGGAAGTGCAGCCATTCAAAGGCTAACCAGCGCGATTAAAAATGGTAGGATCAAAAAAGCAGCCCAATTTGAGGCTGCTTTTTTGTTCTTGTCTGTTGGCTCTGAAAAGAGTGTCAGACAAGAGGACTGCGAGTATAAACTTACTCTGCAGCTTTTGTCTCTTCAGCTTCAACAGTTGCTTCTACTGAACCTTCAGCTTGCTCTTGAGCTGCTTTCGCTTGTTCTTCAGCTTCCATTTTTGCACGGTCAGCTTTAGAGATGTAGCGAGGCTTGTTGCTACTATGCAGTTTAGAATTCGCCTGTTTCTGCTTCTTTTTTAGAATTTGATTGATTTTTTTCTTACGGTTCATTGCTGCATAGCCTTGTATTTAGTTTAGGCGGTGGAGGATAATCATTTTAGCTCTAGAACTCAATATTTACATGGTATTCAGCAAGGAAAATATCACTATGCAGTCAGTCGAGACCGAACGTTTAAGATTAAGAATGATCACACCTCAAGATGCGGCGTTTATTCAACGACTATACAGCTCAGAAGATTTCCTGCGTTACATTGGTGATAAGGAAATCAACGACACTGAAAAGGCTGTCGAGTACATTGAAAACAACATTCTTAAGATGCATGAAGAGAAGGGTGTCTGTTTGTTGATGGTTGAAATCAAAGAAACTTCAACGCCAATTGGTATCTGCGGATTAATAAAAAGAGACACCTTAGCGTCGCATGATATTGGCTACGGGTTTGCTCCTGAGTTTTATGGTCAAGGCTTTGCCCAAGAAGCCGCGGAGGCGATAATTGAACAAGCTAAGCAGAATGCTGATATCGATCATTTAGTTGCCATCACTACCTCTGATAACATTCGAAGTATCAAACTACTGACTAAGTTAGGCTTTGTGTTCGAGCGAGTTGAAGATGTGATAAGCGAAAGCGTTAATCTCAACCTGTACGGTTTCTCATTAGGTAATTAAAACATGTTCCAACATAGCAATATTCTACAAGGTGAGCTCGCAACGGAGTACAAAACCGTTATTGCGATGGTGCACATCTATTGCAAAGATCACCACGGTGAAGTTCGTCAGAATAACGCGTTATGTGAGGAGTGTGAGCAACTGTTGCGTTACGCCGAAACACGACTGGATAGATGTCCTTATGGCGAAGCAAAACCGACCTGTAATAAGTGTCCGATTCATTGCTATAAACCAGACCCGAAAGAGCAAATGCGATTGGTGATGCGCTATGCCGGGCCAAGAATGCTACTTAAGCATCCGATATTAGCGATTCGACATCTGATTCATGAGAAACGGAAAGTGCCTGAAAAGCCGTTGTCGAATGTGTCGAACCGCCATATCCGAATGAACAAGAAGTAAGTGGCGCTTTAAAGTAATTTCTAAAGAAATGCAAAAGGTCTGATTTCTCAGACCTTTTTTATGTAGATACGTTTTATCTAAGTTTGAATATAGCCAGGTAACTGAAACTTACGCCGCTTGAGGCTCTTCGTAGGTCACCGTTAGGTTGTTGATCCAGCGTCGGCTCAAGTAACGGTGTGAACAGATGGTCAATTTCACGACTTCTTCTACCAACATTAGACCATAGATGTATTTAAAGTCCCATTCAGCGACAAACGCGCCGTAAACACATACTGGAATGCCCACCATCCACATCGCGATGAAATCCATGCGAAGGCAGAACGCATTATCACCACCAGCACGAATAATACCGTTAATGATCACCATGTTGAGCATGCGAATCACGACCGCAAAGCACATGATCATCATCGCAGGTGAAGCAAGCGGGTATAAAGCGTCTTTGGTCAGGTTTAGCCATGACAGAACGTGCTCTTTACCCATAAACAATAGCAAGCCTACAACCGCACCAAAACCAACCACGGCTTTGATGAACGTCAGACCCATACTCATAGCGTCATCAAACTCATCACGACCGAGTGAGTGACCAAGCAACACGGAACACGCTACAGAAATACCAAAGAATATCGAGTAACACAGCGACTCAAAAGGCGCGAGCATAGAGAACACAGCAAGTTCCGTTGTGCCCATGTGACCGAAGATCATTTGGTATGCCATAGTACCCATTGCCCATAACACGGCATTCATCGTTAGTGGCAAAGCAATACGACGGTAAGATATCCACAATGATGGACGATGTGGTGAGCTAGGCGTGGTTAACAACCAATGTTTACGCATGCGCATGTAGCTATACATCAAGCCGACTTGAATTGCGCGAGCGAGTGTCGTCGCTAGTGCTGCACCTGCTACGCCCATAGCGGGAATACCAAAGGCACCTTTGATTAGAACGAAGTTAAGCGCAATGTTGAGTGCAATGGTCACCGCGCCTAATAGCAGCGGGGTTACGGTGTCACCTGATGAGCGCATGCTTGCTTCTACCACGACCACAATGTGAGTCAGCAGTAGAACGGGGAAGCCATACCATAGGTAAGTCGCGCCAAGTTCAATCACGGTTTGATCGCTGGTTTGCAACATCATTAAAAACTGAGAACCAAGAGTGATGATTGCAGTAACAGGCAACAGAACTTTTAAGCCAAACACCATCGCGATAGATGATACTGTTCGCGCGCTTTTTCGGTCATTCTTTCCCCAGTATTGAGCGACTAATGTTCCATTTGCTGAGGCCAACCCTGCCATAATCATAATAGCAACGAAGTGCCATTTTGATGCAATTCCCACAGCCGCAGCTGCTTCCATACCATAATCACTGACCATTAATACGTCAGCAAGGGCAAGAATAGCGACAAGCGCACTTTGCAAAGCAACAGGCAAACCAAGTTTAACGATACGAGGTAAGATGCTCTCTGGCTTGTTATTCATAGATGAGTTAGGGTTGATGTTAGTTGTCATAAGTTCTCCGATTTATGGCAGAACTATAGTGATTTGAGCGAAGTAACAACATGTTTAAAAAACAACAAAACCTGTGCAAATCCGTCATTGATTCAATGAGACCAAAATCAACTTGGCATGATGATGTTTTTCTCGCTGAACAGTGTAAAGAACGTTTTTTGACCGTTGAAGATATTCCAGAGATGAAAAGCTTTGGTGTCTATATGGGCGGCATGGCGAAGCTATATGATGGCTACTGGGTTGAGCGCGAATCTGTTAATGTTCATACGTTGATTTTCACTATGGAAGGTGGCGGGATTCTAACAACCGCAGCATCGGTCAAAGCGATTACGCCTTATACACTCGTGGTGCTTCCTGCTGAAACCCCATTTCGTTTTGAACTCGATCCTCAATATAATTATTGGAAAATGGCGTGGATGTTGACGCCTGACACCAAGCAGTGGCAGCACATTGCAAGTTTAGGTCAGGGGGTTGTGCCTTTTGGAGAGTGTGAGCAGATCTGGTCATTAATGAACTTGGTTTACTTTGAGATAGGCGGTAGAGCCAGTTACCGTAAGTTACTCTTGAGTGAAATTATCCGAACATTGACGGGGTTTGAGCCTAAGTCGACCAGCACCACTGCACGTGTTCAAGCGCTCTATAACGAAATTGAAAGTAGTCTGCATCAGCCATGGACAGTGGCAGGGATGGCTGAAAGAGTGTTCATCAGTGAAGAGCAACTCAATAGAGTCACCAAGACGCTATTCAACCTCTCACCACGCAGTAAATTGATTCAATTACGCATGGACAAAGCCACCAGTCTACTGAAATATCAAGATTGGTCAGTTTCTATGATTGCTAATCGCTTAGGCTACAAAGATCCTTATAACTTTTCGCATCGTTTCAAAAAGCATTTCGGTTTATCACCAAGCCAATACCGTAAAAGCCATCGAGGTCGCGGTTAGCATCTTGCACGATGAAATGAGAAGTGTGGGAGAAGAAGGTTACATATAGGCATGAGTTGAAAAGGGCCCTTCGCTTAGACATAAAGTCTGAACTCGGAGCCCTAATGACACGCATCTAGTGTCTGTCTATTTAAGCTTACTCGCCTGCAATCTGTAGGTGAGAGCGCTTTAGGCTAGCAATCAACATGTAGATCGTTGTAGCAAGTAGAGACGCGAACAGGTAAGTGAACAATCCTGCTTGTGAATCCATAAAGCTGTCTGCAACGATTGGTCCCGCAACAGAACCGATGCTGTAGCAAAGTAGCATGATTTGAGTCACTGACACCAAATAGCTTGGGTCAAGGTTACGGCAACCTAAGTTAATCGCGATTGGGTATAGCGCAAATGTGGCCATGCCTAATACGAACAAGCTCATACCTAACACGTAGAAATCGTGATTGATAGTCAGCACACCAATGCTTGCAACCCCTAGCAGGCAGAACAAAGCCATTAATAACACTTGTCCTACGTGGTGAGATAACCAAGTCACCATCGGCTGTACAGCCATACCACCCATGATAACCAAAGCCATCAAACCACCAATGTCTTCGTGTGCAATGTTACGTTGAGCAAGTTCAACTGGCATCAAGCCGTAAATCGCACCTAGCGTTAATCCGGAAACAATGCAGCCAATTAGCGCGCTGTGGCTTAATTTGCTGATCTGCTTTAAAGACAAAGATTGCGCATCGTGGATCTGTGGTGGAGTTGCTTGTCCGTACATCAGCACAATGATCGCACCAAACAGAAGGGTGAACATTGCGATGAAAGGTACGCCACCAGTAATACCTAGGTAACCGATACCAAGCTGACCAACTGCAGAACCGCCGTACAGTGAACACATGTAGATAGCGAGACGTTTTGCGCGTTGTGACTCGTCGCCGCTCATTAGCCAAGACTCTACAATCACGAAGATACCTGCAACCGCCACACCAGCCACAAAGCGAGCTAGTAGCCATACTGCTTGGTGTGGGATCAATGGCAATACAAGGATCGTTGCGATGAACACACTCAATGCGATGACGAACGCATCTTTGTGGCCAACACGCGCAATGGCACGTTCAATCAATAATGTACCAGCCAGTAGACCTGCATAGAATGCACTCGCCAACCAACTCGATAGATCTTTGTCTAAGCCATACTCAGACAGCATTAATGGTAATGAACTCATTAAGTAGCCTGAAGCGATCGCGTAAAAAGACAATGCAATAACAGGAACAGTTATGCGAGTTGTTGGTTGGATGTTGTCCAATGCAGGAGCCTCTGATAGTAAAAGAAACGATGAATTTTCCGCGACTATGGGGGAGAAACTGAATTGGGTAAAACAAATAAAAATGGTCGTTAAGATAAAAGAAATTTATCGACCAACTAAACTAAAATACGGTTGCGATATTTGGTGGTTTGGCGAGATTTTATGCGGGCAAAAAGTCGTTAAGCCGTTGTTCATTGGTGGTTTAATTTAGAAAAAGATTGCAGCGTGATTGTCTTTTTATGATTTGGATTGAGTGGGATTTTAAGTGTTAGACCGTTTCTTTACGGTATTGACGTGGCGAGTTACCACTCCACTTACGAAAGGCATGACGAAAGTTAGCGCTATCAGAAAAGCCAACTCGTTCAGATATCTCTTCAATACTCATTCGAGTTGAAGAAAGGTAGTGCCGGGAAAGGTGAAAGCGAACATGGTCCAGTATCTTCTGATAGCTCGTATCCGCTGCTTTCAGGTGACGACGCAGAGTTCGAGAAGACATGCCCAGTTCTGAAGAAATGGATTCTATAGAAGGGTAACATCTTGGCCTTTCAATCAGCATCTGAGAGACTTTCTCTTTGAGGCTACTGGGTGCACTGACTTTTGCCAACATGTCATCACACGATTTTAAGCACATCTGTAAAGTGATGGGGTTGGCGGTAGGAAGAGATGAATACAAGGTGGTTGCGTCGAACTCCCATTCAAGCCGGTCACTATTGAATTCAACCGGGCAGCGGAAAATCTCTGTGTATAGATCGCCGTATTCAGGTTTTGGATAGGGGAAGCGGATCACTTGAGAAGGAAAGGGCTGCTGCAAGACCTCTTCGCACAAACTGTGTATCGCCGCGAACCAGTATTCACAACAAAAGGGCAGTAAAGAATCGAGTTCGATAAGTTGCTCTGCGCGAAAGTAACCAATGTTGTCTTCTACAGACATGGTTTTCCTGAGGACAGGGCCAGCAAGTTGCAGATACTTGAACCCGATTAAAAAGGCATCGAGTAGTGTTTCGCTACTAAACACCGCATAACCGAGCACGCCGAAATCGCTGAACCTCGCTTGTTGGCCAACTTTAAGCCCCAATCCGTCTTCGTTGGAATTCGCTAACGCATTACTGAACACAGCAAGCTTTTGCGCCAAAGTGATGTGTGTATCGGGTGTGTTGAGTTGGAGAGCATCGATGTTACTTCCTTCGAGCAACTCTTCGATACTGAGAACAGGCGACAGGTAACGATGCAGCAACTGAAGATCCAGAATGCCGAATGCTTGCATGTCGGGTTCGTAAACTGCGGTGTATTCCATAAGCTGCCTCTTGTTGAATATCGATATCTTAACCGAACTTTTAACATTTACGCCTGTTGCTTGTTCTCACTTTCGCAAGCTTGTTCCAAATTTTGGTTTATGTGTGCAAGGTTTTATTGTGCTAGCGCGGGCTGTGTCCGAATATCACCGGTTTTTGTCTTTTTGAAACCTGTTCGAAATGTTATCGAAATGTTGTAATTTATTGGGCTGCACATTGGAGCGTCTCAAACATTTTGCTCAATAACGACTCTTATCTACATGACACACCAATGTGTAGGCTCGTGATGACAAGAAAGAGACTTATTACAACGATTAGAACGTCTACGGTGACCGTCACAAACAGGTCTAAGCCGCACAAGGAGATCATGGATGCACAATCTTGCTGTTAATTTGGAGCGTAGCGCTTCGCTTTTTCCAACTAAAGCCGCTCTGCGTATGGGATCGGATGAAATGAGTTTTTCTCAGTTAGAACAACTTTCTGGAAACGTGGCTGCTAACTTGAAAAGACTTGGGTTGCAGAACGGAGATAAGGTAGCGTTGTCATGCCCGAACGTGACTTACTTTCCGATAGCCTATTACGGGATTCTAAAAGCGGGTTGTGTAGTCGTGCCTTTGAACGTGCTATTCAAGGCCAGAGAGATCGCTTATCACCTTAATGACTCTAACGCGAAGGCCTATTTATGTTTTGACGGCAGTGAAGAGCTTCCCATTGGTCGCTATGGTTTACAAGGTTTTGAGCAGGCAAACCACTGTGAACACTTTGTCGAGATGCCTATCCCAACAAACACAGACACTACTTTAGAAAGTAATGAGGAGCATGAATCAATCGCTGATTGGTTGGCACAACCTTTTACTCCTTTTGAGTCTGTGGCTTGTCATGGCGATGATACCGCTGTGATCCTTTATACCTCTGGCACGACGGGTCAACCAAAAGGGGCTGAGCTTTCCCACACCAACATGCAAACCAATGCGATGTCGTCACAGTATCTAATGAGATTGGAGTACAGCGACACCACAATGGCTACACTGCCTTTATTCCATAGCTTCGGTCAGACGGTGATGATGAACGCGAGTGTGCTAACAGGGTCCACCATGGTGTTGATTCCTCGTTTTGAACCGTCATTGGTTATTGAACAGATCATTAGCCATAAAGTCAGCGTGTTTGCGGGTGTTCCTACTATGTATATCGCGCTATTAAAGGCGGGAGAAGAGTCTTCTGATAGTTTAGAAAACACAAGCAAACGCTCTGAACAGGTTAAACACAGCTTGAGGTTAGGTGTTTCTGGCGGTGCTTCTATGCCGCTTGAGGTTATACGACAGTTTGAATCTCGTTTTGAATTACCAGTCTTAGAAGGTTATGGGCTCTCGGAAACGGCGCCGGTTGCGACCTTTAATCATATTGATGGCGATCGTTTATCGGGTAGTGTCGGTCAGCCTTTATGCGGCCACCTCATCAAGATTACTGATATACAAGGCAACTCTGTCGCTCTGGGTGAACTCGGCGAAGTCTGCATTAAAAGCCCAAGTGTGATGAAAGGCTATTATCAAAGGCCAGAGGCGACAGCTGAATCTATTCGTGATGGTTGGTTCTTAACGGGAGATATCGGTCGCGTCGATGAGCATGGCAATTTGTTCATTGTTGACCGTGTTAAAGACATGATTATTCGTGGTGGGTACAACGTTTATCCACGTGAAGTCGAAGAAGTGTTGATGTGTCACCCCGATGTCGAAATGGTCGCGGTGGTAGGCGAGCATCATGAACATTTAGGCGAGGAGATCCACGCGCATGTGGTTCTTCACGAACATACGCAATGTGATAGTGCCGCCTTGATAGCATGGTGTCGTGAGCAACTCGCCGACTACAAATACCCGCGTAAGGTATTCATTCGTAAAGCCTTACCCATGACAGCAACCGGAAAAATCTTGAAGCGTGAGTTACACCCACTAGAAATAGCGGAGATGGCAAATGGATAGTTATGATTTTATTATTGTTGGCGGTGGTTCAGCTGGGTGTGTGATGGCTTCTCGGCTGTCGGAAGATCCTGATGTGATGGTTTGCTTGTTAGAAGCGGGTGGTAAAGACACCAGCCCATTCATTCACACACCCGTTGGCGTGGTGGCGATGATGCCAACCAAACTCAATAATTGGGCATTCGAAACGGTTGAACAGCCGGGTTTGAACGGTCGTAAAGGCTATCAGCCTAGAGGTAAGACACTTGGCGGTTCTAGCTCTATCAATGCCATGATGTACGCTCGTGGACATCGCTATGACTACGATAGATGGGAAAGCTTGGGCAATGCTGGCTGGAACTATGAATCCTGTTTGCCTTACTTTAAGAAAGCAGAAAACAACGAAGTCCACCAAGATGAGTTCCATGGCCAAGGTGGTCCTCTTAATGTGGCCAATCTTAGATCGCCAAGCCCTATGTTGGAACGTTATTTAACGGCGTGTGAATCGATAGGTGTACCTCGTAATGAGGATATTAACGGCGCTGCTCAGTTTGGGGCGATGCCGACGCAGGTAACACAGCTGAATGGTGAACGATGCAGTGCTGCCAAGGCTTACTTAACGCCAAACCTTTCACGATCGAATCTCACGGTCGTGACTAAAGCCACCACACATAAGGTTTTGTTTGAAGGCAAGAAGGCGATTGGTGTTGAATATGGTTCTAGCGGAAAGCGTTATCAGATACGATGCAACAAAGAAGTGATTCTTTCCGCTGGCGCGTTTGGTTCTCCCCAATTGCTGTTACTGTCTGGTGTCGGTGCTCAAACTGAACTAGAGACACATGGAATCGAACAGGTTCATGAATTACCTGGAGTGGGCAAGAACCTTCAAGATCATATCGACTTAGTACATTCGTATAAATGCAGTGAAAAGCGTGAAACTTTTGGTATCTCGCTGCAAATGGCCTCTGAAATGACCAAAGCCTTACCACTATGGCACAAAGAACGCCGCGGTAAAATGAGCAGTAATTTTGCAGAGGGAATAGGCTTTCTCTGTTCCGAAGATCATA
The DNA here is from genome assembly GCF_041474275.1 of Vibrio sp. 10N.222.52.B7. Taxonomy (NCBI): domain Bacteria; kingdom Pseudomonadati; phylum Pseudomonadota; class Gammaproteobacteria; order Vibrionales; family Vibrionaceae; genus Vibrio; species Vibrio sp. 10N.222.52.B7. The sequence continues at coordinate 24,602 of NZ_JBFRTU010000069.1, forward strand.
TCGCTGTACCTGATTTAGAGTTTGTATTTGTGGTCGCTGTTGTAGATGACCATGCTAGAAAAATTCATACCAGTCATGGCTTTACCTCTCATGTCACCTTATTGCGACCGAAGAGCTACGGCACCGTAACGCTCAATAGTAATGATCCCTATGATCCGCCTAAGATCGATCCTGCGTTTTTCAGTCATCCTGAAGACATGGAGATCATGATTAAGGGCTGGAAGAAGCAGTATCAAATGTTAGAGAGTTCCGCGTTTGATGATATCCGAGGCAATGCTTTCTACCCTGTGGACGCCAGTGATGACAAGGCTATCGAGCAAGATATTCGCAATCGTGCAGACACTCAGTATCACCCGATCGGGACCTGTAAAATGGGACCTAGTAGCGATTCTTTAGCTGTGGTAGATAAAGATCTCAAAGTTTATGGATTGGATAATTTGAGAGTCATTGATGCTTCTGTGATGCCGACACTGATTGGGGCAAACACCAATGCACCAACCATTATGATTGCTGAGAAAGTCGCAGATCAAATCAAACAGCAATACGGGTTTGGCAAGCAAGAATCTAATATTCAAGCGAAAGGCGAAGCTGTAGTTTTATTCAAGAAGTTAAGTGATAACCATAAATAAAACAGTAGGTTAGATAGTCTTGATTTGGTAAGACTCTCTAACCTATTTTTGTGTGCTTACTTAGAATTAAGTAATGCTAAATCAATAGCTTAACCAATAGTATTACTTAGTTAGTGCTTGATTAAGCCACTGATCAAATTGACCTTTTGGCAGTGCACCGTTAATCGTATCAACACGTTGACCGTTCTTGAACACCATCACCGTTGGGATGCTTCTGATTTGATACATAGCCGCCAGTTGCTGTTGAGCTTCGGTATCAATTTTAACAAATCGAACATCGCCAGCGCGCTCTTTAGCGACATCGCTGAACACAGGTGCGAAACCTACACATGGGTTGCACCATGTCGCCCAAAAATCGACAACGACAGGCTGTGAACTGTTCAAAATTGATTGGAAATTCAGTGACGTACCTTCGATTGGTGCACCGTCTAGAAGTGCGTTTTTGCACTTACCACAAGTAGGGCTTTCTGAAATTCTTTCTGAAGGAACTCGGTTTACGCCACCGCAAGAAGGGCAACGTGTGTTGAATGTAGACATAACTTTCTCTTTTTATTGCGTCTCCGTGCCTAACGCGATTTACGAATCATGTACGGAACGCTTATACTGTTTAAAACAAGAATAAGATACTCAAATAAAAACAAACAATAAACAGGTAAATGATGACAAAATTTTACGCTGAAATTACGGGCTGGGGAAAGTGTCTGCCACCAGCCGTGCTATCCAATGATGATTTAAGCACTTTCATTGATACGTCTGACGAGTGGATTCGTACTCGAACTGGTATCGAAAATCGTCGTATCAGTCATGTAAATACCTCTGAGCTAGCGACCGTTGCTGCTCAACATGCAATGGCGTGTGCTGGTTTAACAGCCGAAGATATCGATCTTGTGATCGTAGCGACGTGCAGTCCAGACTCTCTTATTCCAAATACCGCGTCTAAAGTTCAACAGAACTTAGGCATCAAGAGCGCAGCAGCTTTTGACCTTAATGCAGCGTGTACAGGCTTTATCTACGGTGTTGAAACAGCAACTCGATTGATTCAAGCGGGCAACTACCGCAATGCGATCGTTGTGGGTGCAGAGCGTCTTTCATTCTTCATCGACTGGACCAAGCGTGATACTGCGGTTCTATTCGGTGATGGCGCTGGCGCTGTGGTTTTATCGCGTACTGAAGAACAAGTGGGTTTACAAGAAGCTCAAATCGGTTGTGACGCAGAGGGCCGTGACATTCTAGCAGTACCAAAATTCGGTACGTCTATGGACCGCTTTGCTGCTGATAACGGTTACTGGGATTTTGATTTCGTTGGTAAAGAGATCTTCAAGCGCGCAGTGAAAGGAATGGGCGCTGCAGCACATACAGTATTGAGTCGCACTGGCATCTCAACTGAAAACATCGATGTTGTGATTCCGCACCAAGCGAACATCCGAATTATTCAAACTCTGTGTGATATGGCGGGCATTGAACGTGAGAAAGCGTTTGTGAACATTCAAAACTATGGCAACACGTCGGCTGCGACTGTGCCAATTGCATTGTGTGAATCGTTAGAGCAAGGCTTTGTTAAACCGAACTCAAACATCCTTGTGGCGGCATTCGGTGCCGGTTTAACTTGGGGGGCAGGCCATATTAAGTGGGGTAGCCGTGTTGATCCGTTAGGTCAATCGGACGCTAAGCTTCCAGAAGCAGATAGCTCGGCATTAGAACTTCTAGAGAGAGCCATTTTACACTGTAAAACGCGTCCTAATTCTGAGAATGAGTAGCAGCATGGCGCAAGTTCGTTTTATGACAGAAGCCGACCTCGATGGAGCGGCTTTAGTTCACCAAGCTACTTTTGTTCGACAGCAAAACTCAAAAAATTGGTTACAATGTAACTTAAATGCTGCGCCACGCTTTCTTAACTTTGTTGCTGAAAGCGATGGCGAGATTGTCGGCTACATTATTTGGGTTCAAAAGAGTGGGTTTAGGCCTGAAGCTGTTTTGGAGCTAGAACAACTTGCTGTGTTACCGAGTGCTCAGGGGCAAGGATTGGGCAAAAAGTTGATTCTAGACTCTTTGCCTCAAGTGAAGCAGAAGCTATCAGAGCAGGGCTCGACACTAAAACATGTATTAGTGACCACCAGAGCAGATAACTTTGCACAAAAGCTCTATCAGTCGACATTGGGCGCTCAAGTCGAAACCACGATTTCAAACTTTTACTCAGCCGATGAAGTGCTTATGATAGCTCGCAATGTAGGTGAACGAATCTGATCGCTGAGTTCTTAGAACCATTATTATCAGCGGCATAACTCGATTAACGTTTTATTAGGGGCTTCTGTGGCCCTTTTGTTATTTCTTAGGAAGTATTTTGAAGAAAGTTTTAGCAATTGGCTACGTTTGGCCAGAACCGAATTCATCGGCGGCTGGCAGCCATATGATGTCTCTTTTACGTCTATTTAAGAGACAAGGTTGGTCAGTTGAATTTGCAACACCCGCTCAAGAAACCGAGCACATGATTGATCTCTCTGAAGAGGGCATCACAAGCCAATCTATACAGTTAAATTGCGATAGCTTTGACGATTACATTGAAGAGCTGCAGCCCGATGTTGTGATGTTTGACCGTTTTATGATGGAAGAACAGTTTGGTTGGCGTGTCGAGAAAGTATGCCCGAATGCCTTTAAGTTACTGGATACGGAAGACTTACAGTTTCTGCGTAATGCTCGACACGAAGCGGTTAAGAAAGAAACAGATCTGACCAAAGCACACTTGTACAGTGACTTGGCTAAACGTGAAATTGCCGCGATTTTGCGCTGTGATCTTTCGTTGATCATTTCAAGTTACGAGATGGAACTGCTTCAATCTGAGTTCAATATCGATCCCAAACTGCTTCATCATCTGCCGTTCATGGTTGATCTTAATACGCTTCCTGAAAGCACGAAAAGCTTTGAAGAACGTAAGCATTTCATGACGATAGGCAACTTTAGACACGCACCGAACTGGGATGCCGTACTTCAGCTACAGAAGATTTGGCCGAAGATTCGTAAACAGTTACCTGACACTGAACTTCATATTTATGGATCGTATCCGCCGCCAAAAGCAACCGCTTTGCATAACCCTAAAACTGGCTTCCATATCAAAGGTTGGGCGAAAGACGCTCAAGAAGTGATGGAGCAGGCTCGTGTGTGTGTTGCACCTTTACGATTTGGCGCAGGCATTAAAGGCAAGTTACTTGATGCGATGAAGCTACAGACTCCGAATGTAACCAGCGAGATCGGCAGTGAAGGCATGCTACCGCAAGGTGAACTGCAATGGCCGGGCGCAGTGTCAGATGATATTGATGAGTTTGTTGAACAAGCTGTCGCTCTTTATAAAGATGAAAAGAAATGGCTTAAAGCTCAAAGCCAATGTCATTCAATTCTTGAAGCGCACTATGAACAGAATCAACTGGGCGACAAATTGATCGAGCGACTGACTGCGCTAGGTTCTGAGCTTGATGCGCATCGACTGAATAATTTCTTTGGTTCAATGCTTAAGCACCATAGTATGGCGAGCACTAAGTACATGTCGCAATGGATTGCTGAGAAGAACAAGGTCAAATAGCTGTGCTTTACCAAAGACAGAATAAATCTTAAGCCCTTAGGTTAACACCTAGGGGCTTTTTTCATGCAGGGCGCTTGTTAATTCCAGACTTACAAAACGATACATACTCGCAGTACATTAGCATTGACTAATTTATATTTATTAGTAAACTCTAATTTATAGGTTGTTATGAGTTTATGATGTTTGTGGATAGGAGAGGTTTGTGCTTAGTTTGATTCCTTGGGATGCTTTTTTCGGCGGCATGTTGTTAGGCGTGTCGGCCATTGTTTTAATGTTGGGGATTGGTCGAGTTGCTGGCATTAGTGGCATTGTCAGCCGATTATTGCCAACTGGCACCAGCAACAAAGAACGTAAAGATGCGGATACAGCAAACACCGAAAAACACTGGCGTATCGCCTTTGTTGTGGGAATGGTCGCAAGTGGTTGGCTATTAATTCCGACGGGCTACCAACTTCCGCAGTTAGAAGAGATGAATCTCGCTTTAGTGATTATTGCTGGCCTTCTGGTGGGCTTTGGTACTAAAACAGCGAACGGTTGTACTAGCGGGCATGGCATTGTCGGAATGGCGCGTTTATCTAAACGTTCTATTGTTGCGACCTGTGTATTTATGGGTGTGGCAATCGTAACCGTGTTTATCAAGAATCTGACTGGCTTGGGGGCATAATGAAAAACGCTTCATTTACTATCGTTATCGGTTTGGTCGCAGGTATTCTTTTTGGCTCTGGCATGATCATCTCAGGGATGGTTGATCCTGAGAAGGTACTCGGCTTCTTAGACATTACCGGTAACTGGGACATTAGTTTGGCATTCGTCATGGGTGGCGCGCTATTGGTCTTTGCACCGTTTTATCATCTGGTCATTAAAAAGCGCGCTAAAGCCATCAATGGCGAGCCGTTAGATAGCCGTAACAATCCGTTGATAGACAGAAAGCTGATTCTTGGATCTACAGCGTTTGGCTTAGGCTGGGGGATTGCAGGCTTTTGCCCAGGCCCTGCGGTAACCAGCCTAAGTGGCGGCAACCCGACGGTGTGGGTGTTTATGATAAGCATGCTGGTGGGAATGTGGCTGGCGGATCGTATGAACAAAACGTGTTAGTAGCAAGCTTATAGCTGATTACATTGGCTTTGACGTTATCCGTTCTGAGCTGACCAAGCATAGAGGTTGACTCGCTTTCAGCACGAAAGTCAGTCAGCCTCTTTCTATATTTACTGTTTCTATTATTTTCAGTTATCTACAATCTGCTGTTATCTAAAATCTACTATTTAATAGTCGTTGAAACTGGACAGTGGTCGCTGAGTTTGTAGTCCAGAACATCTTGTGTTTCAAATACCTTCTGCTTTGCAGGAGAAGCATTTAGCGACTCACTCACCACAATATGATCAATAACAGAGCGGAACTGATGTGTGCGATAATTGTTGCGGTTAGAGCGTACCTTACAATCTGCACGGGTCTTTCGTGTCGCTAACTGCGCATCAGTATATTGTGATAACTCTTTCCACATCCAATCTCGTGAGTAAGCGAGGTTATGGTTAAAGTCGCCAAGAATGGCGTAGTCTTCGTTATTGCGCTCTCTTTGCTTTATCCACTTGTTCAGTTGCTGAGCTTGCTCTTTTAAACGAGAGCAATCGCGGTTGGACTTATACGCTCCGCTACAACCTGCCTTTAAATGCACAGACAACATGTGAATGGGTTTAAAGTTTGTTTCTACAACGATATAGCTGGCAAACCTAAGTTTACTGTTGGATGTGGTTTCAAGCGGAAAGTCAGCGTAGTCGGTGAGGGCTACTCCTTTACGAACTGCAAATCCCGTGTATTGGTTCACTTCTTTAAATTGGCGGTTGCTGTTCTTAGATAGCGCCCGGTCAGACATCAATATCTTGTATTGATCACCAGCCACACGCTGAATGGCATTTACGTTATCGACTTCTTGAAACGCAACCACGTCTGCGTCTAAGGATTGAAAATAAGTTGCGAGTTTGTCGAAATCAGCTTGATCACGTTTGTCAGAAAACTTATTCACAGCCTCGTTGGTTGATAACCATTCGATATTCCAACTGGATATGGTCAAAGGTTCAGCAAATGTCTGGCTACTGAGTAAGCAGCCTAACATTATCCAGTTTTGAAGTCGTTTCATGCCAAATATCCCTAATTTTGTCTGCCAATATTGATGAGCCGTTATCCTACAACACTTACCAAAAATTCAACTCTTTTTAGGAGTTTTTTTATTGTTACATTGTTTCTTTTCGACTTGAGAACTAGCGTAATAATATTGAATTGATCTTAGTCAGCGTTCTCTTTTTATTGATCCAAATCAATACTCAAAGTTGGTGGTTCTCGTTAAATACGCCACAATATCTAGTGTTAGTTAAACGATAAATCGCTCTATATAGTGTGTTTGTGGATAAGTCTGTGAATACCTCAAGAGTAAGGAGAAGTGGTGAAATCAATCGTAATCAAGCGTGATGGCTCAAGAGCTCCATTCAGTAGAGATCGCATCCAAGCTGCAGTGGAAGCAGCATCAGACAAAGCCGATAAGGAAATTGCTATTTATGCACTGAATGTGGCATTAGCAGTTGAGTTGAAGCTCGAAGACTACGATGAAGTTCATATCTCTGAAATTCAAACCATGGTCGAGAACGAGCTAATGCAGGGACCATACAAGTCTCTGGCTCGTGCCTACATTGAATATCGTCATGACCGCGACATCGCCCGTGAGAAGCAAAGCGCTTTAACTCGTGAGATCGAAGGTTTGATCGAAGAAAGCAACGTTGATCTAATCAATGAAAACGCGAACAAAGATGGCAAAGTAATCCCAACTCAGCGTGACCTGCTGGCGGGTATCGTGGCTAAACACTATGCGAAAACTCACATTTTGCCACGTGATATCGTACATGCTCACGAATGTGGTGATATTCACTACCACGATCTAGACTACGCACCGTTCTTCCCAATGTTTAACTGCATGCTTATCGATCTGAAAGGCATGTTAACGCATGGCTTCAAGATGGGTAACGCGGAAATCGACACACCTAAGTCTATTTCTACGGCGACAGCGGTAACCGCGCAGATCATCGCGCAAGTGGCGAGTCACATCTACGGCGGCACAACGATTAACCGCATCGATGAGGTTCTTGAACCTTACGTTATGGCGAGCTACGAGAAGCACTTATCGCTAGCGAAAGAGTGGGACATTCATAGCCCAGAAGCTTTTGCTATCTCTCGCACAGAGAAAGAGTGTTACGACGCGTTCCAATCTCTGGAGTACGAAGTAAACACGCTGCACACCGCTAATGGTCAAACACCATTCGTGACGTTTGGTTTTGGTTTAGGTGAAAGCTGGGGCTCGAAATTGATTCAGCAATCAATCTTGAAAAACCGCATTGCAGGTTTGGGTAAGAACCGTAAAACAGCCGTGTTCCCTAAACTGGTATTTGCGATCAAAGATGGTTTGAACCACCAGAAGCAAGATCCAAACTACGACATCAAGCAATTAGCGCTAGAGTGTGCGTCTAAGCGTATGTACCCAGACATTCTTAACTACGACAAAGTAGTAGAAGTGACAGGGTCATTTAAAACTCCTATGGGTTGTCGTAGCTTCTTGAATACTTACGAAGAAAATGGTGAGTTGATTCACGAAGGCCGTAACAACTTAGGTGTTGTTAGCTTGAACTTGCCACGTATTGCGATTAACGCAAAACAAGATATGGCTAAGTTCTACGAACTGCTTGATGATAAACTCAAGCTGGCTCGTCGTGCATTAGAAACTCGTATTTCTCGTCTAGAAAACGTGAAAGCACGTGTTGCTCCAATCCTATACATGGAAGGTGCATGTGGCGTTCGCTTGAAAGCAGACGACTCTATCGCTGATATCTTTAAGAACGGCCGTGCTTCTGTTTCTCTTGGTTACATTGGTATCCACGAAGCAATGACTGCGCTTTACGGTACTGACGTTCACCTGTACGACGATGGCGAAATGCGTGCTAAAGCGCTTGAGCTGGTGGAGTACATGAAGCGTGAAGTGGAATCTTGGACGAAAGAGACAGGTTACGCATTCAGCCTATACGGCACACCAAGTGAAAACCTATGTAGCCGTTTCTGCAGCATCGACACCAAAGAATTTGGTGTGATTGATGGTGTGACAGACCGTGGTTACTACACCAACAGCTTCCACTTAGATGTGCAGAAGACAGTGAACCCATACGACAAGATCGATTTCGAGATGCCTTATCCTGAAATTTCTAGCGGTGGTTTTATCTGTTACGGCGAATTCCCGAACATGCAGAAGAACATCGAAGCACTAGAAAACGTATGGGATTACAGCTACACACGTGTTCCTTACTACGGCACTAACACACCGATTGATGAGTGTTACGAATGTGGTTACAACGGTGAGTTCGACTGTACAAGTAAGGGCTTTACGTGTCCTAAATGTGGCAACCATGACTCAACCAAAGTATCGGTGACGCGCCGTGTTTGTGGTTACCTTGGTAGCCCAGATGCACGACCATTTAACTTCGGTAAGCAAGAAGAAGTTAAACGCCGCGTGAAGCATCTTTAGTAAGCTCTAAGATTATTAGCTAGCTTACTTAGAAGAGCTACGTTTCAAGAAATATGTTTGGTATCGGCGCTATGTCGATACCAATTCATTTGTTTCAACTCTCGCTACTTTTCGAGTTAAACCATTAAGCCATCACGAGTTTTCAATACTGCCTTATGAATTATCACCAATATCACCCAATCGACGTTGTAAATGGCCCTGGAACACGCTGCACTTTGTTTGTGTCGGGTTGTGTACACCAGTGTCGCGGGTGTTATAACCAATCAACGCAAAGGTTGGACTCCGGGCATTTGTTTACTCAAGAGCTGCAAGACCACATTATCGCTGATCTCAATGATCCACGAATCAAGCGTCGTGGCTTGTCGCTTTCTGGTGGTGATCCTTTGCATCCTGCAAACGTGTCTGAAGTGCTTAAGCTTGTTCAGCGTGTAAAAGCAGAATGTGAAGGCAAAGACATCTGGATGTGGACGGGCTACGAGCTCGACGAACTCGACGAAAAGCAGAGGCAAGTACTTGAATATGTTGATACTTTGATTGATGGTCGTTTTGAGCAAGATAAAGCGGATCCAATGTTGGATTGGCGTGGTAGTTCAAACCAAATCATCCATCGATTTACTGATATATAACTGCTGTCGTGACTTTGCACACTCGTAAACGAAAAAGGGCTTCATCGTTAGCGCAATGCTACAAATCAGCCCTTGGGTGTGAGTTCTTTGAATCTATCGCCTGTTTATATAGGAATGTGCTCAGGCTCGTCGATTAGATTGTTGATCCATTTCTTAGAGTGAATTCGCTGGCTAGTTAAAGCGATCTTCGCTAACTCCTCCAGTAACACAATCATCAAAACCCATTCTAGCGGCCAACCCAACACCAGCGCAGTAAAGTAAGCAAGGGGAATACCGATTGCCCATTGGCCAAACAGGTCGATGAAGATACTGTAGTTGATGTCTCCACCACTTTTCAGCACGCCACCAATACCAACCATATTGAAGACTCTTAGTATCATGCCGAGTGCCATGACTAAGGTGACGTTAACGGCTGTCTCTTTGAGCTCTAAGTGAGTAAGGCCGATCATGTATACGATCGCGGGTTTAGCAAACCAACACACCAAGGCTAATATAGCCGCAAGCCCACAGCTGACCAATACATAACCCCATGCGGTGTTCTCAACACGTTGATAGTTCTTCGCGCCGATCTCGTTGCCTAGAATGATCGAAGCGGCGACCGCAAACCCCATGAACGCCGAGATCAAGATACTTTCTACTGGCGATAACAGCGAAATGATCGCAAGCTCTCCAACACCCATTTGCCCAACTATCACGTTATAAATAAGAATCCCGCCCGCCCATGCTGTGTCATGAACCAACATAGGTATTGCTATCGTGAAGTACTTCTTTCTATGCTTCGGTAATATCGCTTCTCGCCAATTACTTAATGTCGGGAATAGATGCGCGTAGTATTTCTTCGCCATGATAAGCAGCGCTATCGTCTGAAAGAATCGAGACACCGTGGTGCCAATAGCCGCACCAACTACGCCCAGTTCTGGAAATCCAAACAAACCAAAGATCAGCAATGCATTGAGAATCGCATTAACGATGATTGCCCAAATACTGATCTTGGTGGGTAGCTTGGCTTCGCCGACCGATCGCAGTGCGCTTTCTAAGGGCACTACGATCGCGGTACCAAAAAGGCTGGCTCCTGTTATCCAAAGGTAATCCGTTGCCAAGCGGACGTAATCAGGGTCTGAGGCCACCACAGACACGACTGATTCAGGAGCCAATGTATAAATCAACACAAAGGGGATGATGGTAAAGACAGACAATGTCCATGACTGTGCTAATGTGCGTCTAATTCCGTTGAAATCTCCCGCACCGAAATATTGCGAAGCTAGCACACTGACAGCGCCGCTAATCCCGGATACCATGATCAAGTTGAAGAAAAATATGCGGTTACCCACACCAACCGCCGCAGTTGCAGAGTCACCCAGTTGGTTAACCATAAAAATATCGACCACGCCGAGTAATGAAAACAACATGGTTTGTAGCGATACAGGCAAACCGATGTGTAAAAGCTTTTGCCAAAAATCTTTGTCTAGATGACGATATGTCGAGCGCATCGCATTTCCCCTGTGGTTAATATGCGAGAAGTTTATCGGTATTTGTTTTGGCTGTATTGTTCAGGTTCATCACAAACTTTTGCCAAACTATCTATTTTCAAAAGCTTCCTATTTGTCAAAACGACCTGTTTTCAAAATCATCTATTTCAAAACTATCGAATGACTAATGTGGCGATTTAATTGCAGACAAACCTAATGAGCGACCAGTGAAATGAGTGAGAAACACGAACGGTACGAGATCTCTGATCAGACACACCAAGAGTTTGTCGATCAAAGCCATGTATTGGCATTCGAAGAATTGGGTATCGTTCAGTGTGGGACGGCGTCGTGCCGAGATTTCTTTTCTGTCCATCGGAAGAATCCACAGAAACACATGCTGCTTTACACGGTTAGGGGCAAAGGGTGGTTAGAAAGTGGGGCGTGTCGCTATATTCTAGAGCCGGGGTCGTGCATTACTGTGCCTGCAGGCGTTGAGAATGGCTTTGGGATTGAAGAAGAAACATGGCAGATAGCGTGGATCTTTCTATCGCCTGATAAGCATTGGGATAATGTCGTCAATGATGAAGTGAGTTATACGCTCTCTCCTGCAGCCGAAGTCGTCTCGACTTGTATTCATACCTTGCTGAGAAGTATTGCCTTGCCCATTGATTTAGGCGGAGCGATTGCCATTCACAGCGTAGCCCAAATAGAGTTCATGATTAATGCACCAGTCCCGCAGCAACAGTCTCGAACTTTGATTCGCTTGAGACGTGTGTTCGACAGTGTTCAAAAGCAGCTTCATAAAGAGTGGAATGTGCATGAGCTAGCAAACCTATTTCCTTGTTCAGAGCCGCACTTCCATCGTTTGTGCCAACGTTATTACTCTCATAGCCCGATGACTCATATTATGCGTATGAGAATGGAATACGCTGCTCGTTTGTTGAAATCGAGTGATTGGTCGATTCAACATATTGGCGAGATCGTGGGGTACCCGAATGCAGCGAACTTTAGTACTCGATTTAAAGCTTGGTCGGGCATGACACCAAGGCAATTCAAACAAGGCATTTAGCTGAGAATCAACAAGGTACTTCTTAAACAAGCTACTGCTCTTTTGATAAAGCACTAAAAGTGTTCGAAATTTACGCTGTTTTGTGACGTAAAATGACCAATCTCTGTTTACTTATTCTAACTAAGCGCTTCTATTAAAAAATGTTTCTGATTTGTCTACGATAATGTTAACGTGAAACTCATTACTTGAATTTCAAAGGGTTGTGACTTTCATGTTTTCACATCTACCAAAACCAACTTTAGATCCAATTCTATCTCTTTCTGTTGCTTACCGCGGCGATACTCGTACTGATAAAGTCGACTTAGGCATTGGCGTTTACAAAAACGATCAAGGCGAAACTCCGATCATGAAAGCCGTTTCTATGGCTCAAGATATCGTTGTTGAAACGCAGAAAACCAAAGCTTACGTTGGCCTAGCAGGCTGTGAAGAGTTCAACCAGAGCATGGTTGATCTGCTGCTTAAAGGGACTTCTGCAATGGATCGCGTTGCTGCGATTCAAACACCGGGTGCAAGTGGTGCACTTCGCATGTTGGGTGACTTAATGAAAGTTTCTCAACCAGACACCACGGTTTGGATTTCAAACCCAAGCTACGTTAACCACAAACCGGTGATGGAAGCGGCAGGCTTAAAAGTTCGATATTACAATTACTTCAGTCCTGAAACGAAGCAAGTTGATACTGCAAGAATGTTGGATGACCTTTCAAAAGCGGGTCCATCAGATGTGGTACTACTGCACGGTTGCTGTCATAACCCAACGGGTGCGGATATCGACTTTGAGGCGTGGCAGGAAATTACCAAACTATCGCAGAAAAATGGCTTCTTGCCGTTCGTTGATATTGCTTACCAAGGCTTTGGTGATGGCTTAGAAGAAGACGCAAAAGGTCTTCAACACATGGCTAACAACGTCGAAGAGATGTTGATTACGACATCTTGCTCGAAGAACTTCGGTTTATACCGTGAAAGAACGGGTGCCGCTATCGTGATTGGCAAAAACAGCGAACACGTTGGCAATGCTAAAGGTAAGCTTCTAACGCTTGCTCGTTCAACTTACACAATGCCGCCAGATCATGGTGCAGCTTTGGTTAAAACAATTCTTCAGAATCAAGAGCTAACCTCGATTTGGAAGCAAGAATTGAGTGAAATGCAGCAACGTTTGTTAAATCTGCGCCAAAGTTTATGTGATGAATTGCGAAATACTTATAACACGTCACAATTTGACTTCATTGAAAGCCATAAAGGCATGTTTAGTGTACTAGGCTTTAAAGAAACTCAAATGAATCAATTACGTGAAGAATATGGAGTCTATGGTGTTGGTGATGGACGCATCAATATCGCAGGCCTTTCCGAATCTCATATTCCTTATGTAGCAAAAGCGATAGCAAACGTTTCAAAATAGAAGGTGACTGAATGTATAATTGGAAAGCGATTGTAGTTTTAATGCTAAGTGGTGGCCTGTTTGCTTGTTCGGCTACAACTCAAGCTCCTGTTGAGCCAGAGCAAAAGCCTCAAATCGAACAACCTGTTGTGGATGACTCTTCAAAAACTGACGCAACAGAAGGCGAGAAAGTAACGGAACCTACTGAGAAGCCTGAAGAAGTAAAACCAACTGAGCCGGAAGTAAAACCTGCACCTGTTGAAAAACCAGTAGAGAAGGTTAGAAAAACAAGTGACGGCAAACTGATTCTTGGTGAAGAAGAGTGGGTGTTTGTTCCTGGTTTAAAAGAAGCGTTTAAAGCACGTGTCGATACCGGTGCAACAACCTCTTCAATCAGTGCAGTTGATATTGTTGATTTTGAACGTGACGGCAAAGACTGGGTTAAGTTCAAGATTGAACACGACGGAATTACAACTGAAGAGATCAGCTTACCAGTAGAACGCTGGGTTAAGATCAAGCAATCAAGCGCAGAAGGCACACAACGACGCGCTGTGGTTGTAGCTTCGATTCAAATTGGCGATCTAAAAGACAAAACTGAATTTACGCTAGCCGACCGAACGCATCTTTCTTTCCCACTTCTGTTGGGTAGAAGCTTCTTTAGAGATGTTGCGGTTGTCGACGTGAGCAAAAAATACGTTCAGAAGAAAATTACTAAATAACAAGTTCTGCTCGTCATCAAAGCTTTTCGTTTTGAAGAGCTATAGTTTCAAAGGTGACGGGCTTAAAAGACTTTTAGTGTTGATAAATGAAATCCCTACCAGTTCTGCTGGTGGGGATTTTTTTATTTACACCCCATAACGTATGAAAAGCATCTAAATGGTCTATGTTTACTATTCGTTTACTGTTTAGCCTCGACAACGTGATCGAGATCTCTATATAATCCGCGCTTCGATTTTTGTTTAATCCATACTTTCGTACTTCTTATTTAGGTTCTTGAAATAGCCTAATAATTATCTGTCAGTACACGCTTAGGAATTAGTTCTTTGATATCTACCGCGAACATCACAATGCAATTTGGCGCAGAGCCGCTGTTTGAAAACATCTCTGCTAAATTTGGTAACGGCAACCGTTATGGTTTGATCGGCGCTAATGGTTGCGGCAAATCAACGTTCATGAAAATCCTAAGTGGCGCATTAACGCCAAGCTCGGGCAACGTTTCTATCACTCCAGGAGAAAAACTGGGTGTGCTAAGCCAAGATCAGTTCGCTTTCGAACAGTACAGCGTTATCGACGTTGTGATCATGGGCGACAGAAAACTTTGGGAAGTAAAACAAGAACGTGACCGCATTTACTCTTTGCCAGAAATGAGCGAAGACGACGGCATGAAAGTCGCAGAACTTGAAAGTGAATTCGCGGAAATGGATGGCTACACAGCAGAAAGCCGTGCTGGCGACATCCTAATTCAAGCGGGTATTGAAGAAGAGTTCCATTTCGGCTTGATGCAGCAAGTAGCTCCAGGTTGGAAACTGCGTGTGCTATTGGCACAAGCTCTGTTTGCAAACCCAGATATCCTGCTTCTTGATGAACCAACCAACAACTTGGACATTCACACGATCAACTGGCTTGCTGAAGAGCTAAACCAGCGTAAATGTACAATGATCATCATTTCGCACGATAGACACTTCCTGAACTCTGTGTGTACACACATGGCAGACATCGACTACGGTGAGCTACGTGTCTACCCTGGTAACTACGAGTACTTCCTAGAAGCATCTGGCTTGATTCGTGAACAGCTTTTAGCAAGCAACGCTAAGAAAGCGGCTGAAATCAGCGAGCTTCAAGATTTCGTAAACCGTTTTGGTGCTAACGCATCTAAAGCAAAACAAGCAAGCTCTCGTGCCAAGAAAATGGATAAGATCACGCTTGATGAAGTGAAATCATCGAGCCGTATGAGCCCATCTATTGATTTTGGCGAAGGTAAGAAACTACACCGTCAAGCGCTTGAACTTCAAGACCTTGGTCACGGCTTCGATGGCGAAACATTGTTTGCCGGTGGTAACTTGCTGCTTGAAGCGGGTACTCGTCTTGCGGTTATCGGTGAGAACGGTGTAGGTAAAACCACGCTGCTACGTTGCCTAGTTCAAGAGCTAGAGCAAAACGAAGGTATCGTAAAATGGTCTGAAAACGCATCTGTAGGCTACTGCCCACAAGATAGTACGTCTGACTTTGATAACGACCTGAGCATCTTCGATTGGATCTCACAATGGCGCACAGTGAAGCACGATGACCTTATGGTACGTGGCATTCTAGGTCGCCTATTGTTTACTGCTGACGATGCGAACAAAAAAGCGCGTAACTGTTCTGGTGGTGAGAAGAACCGTCTGTTATTCGGCAAGCTAATGATGCAAGACATCAACGTGCTTGTAATGGACGAACCAACCAACCACATGGACATGGAAGCAATCCAAGCCCTGAACGACGCGTTGAAGGTTTACACTGGCACGCTTATCTTCGTAAGCCATGACCGAGAGTTCGTTTCTTCATTAGCAACACACATCATCGATGTAAAAGATCAACAGCTAGTGAGCTTCCAAGGTACTTATGAAGAGTACTTAGATCACCAGAAAAAGATGCTGATGGTTAGCTTATAAAGCAAGTCGCTGGCTCAGGTCGTGAACGACTAAAAGCCAGCGAAACTAACAAACAAAAAAGCCCCGAACATTAATATGTTCGGGGCTTTTCTATGTAATACGTTTAGCTATTTATTACTCAGTAATTGAAATCTAGATTAGAATCCGAATCGAGCCGACATTAAGATTTGGTGGCCATATGTGCCGTTATTGCGCATATCAAGACCAACAGACAGTTGATCAGTTGAATGGAAACGAGCACCGATACCCAAAATTGAACGAGTGTCATCGTTGTCGATCAGTTGACCAAGGCGTGCGTTAACTTCAACGTTTGCCATTAACCAAGCTCTCAAGCCAAGGTTAATTTCTGTTTTGATGTGGTTATCGTCATTCCGTTCAATGTTGTGCAGTAACATTTGGCCAGTAACGTCAGCAAATTGACTGATTGGGCCGTTGAATCCCATACCTACCGCTGCATCCCAATCACTTTCAAATTCTGAATCGATACGAGCAACAAAATGAGAGTTCTGAGTGAACATTGTTGTGACTTCACCACCGAAAGTACTTGGGCTAGTACCCATGCGCAGCTCGAATGTGTTGTAGTTAAAGTTGTTTGCAGACGCAGAGAATGAACACAGTGCAGCGAGTCCTAAAAGGACAGTCTTATTCGTGCAACCTAGCATGGTGACTCCATATAAATTGTATTTTGCGGCAGTATAATACAAAAAAGCCTGCAATATGCAGGCCAATTATTTGAAGTCGGTATTTTTATATTAATCGCTTATAGAACCTGGATGTGGTCCACTTCGATTTCAGGTGTCTTACCACCTTCATATTCACCGAAGATACGAACTTTTGTATCAGCGGTCAGTGGTTGTGCTAGGCGGATATCATCATCAAGTTCGATTTGAATTTCACTCTGGCCATCAGAGAAGACAAACGTGTCATTCTTAAGTTGACGAACGATCTTGCCATCCACAATTGCTTCTTGCTCTGCGAACATGCTTGTGTCGGCAAGTAGTGTCGCAACAGAAACGGTTTCAATTGGGCCAGTATAAGCAATAGCGCTTTCGTGCTTGCTGTTGACATTATTATTGCTGTTGTGGTCACTAGCCATTGCGAAAGTAGGAGCAAGGATAATAGTAGATGCGATAGCTAATACAGTTTTTTTCATGGTGAATCCCTTAATGTTGTTTTTAGTAGAAACGTTTTTCTGAATTTGAAACGTTTCTTTTCGTTAGTACGTTTTTTGTTTAGTCGCCTGTTATCGTTCACAAGCTTTGTTTCGATGGAGCTATTAAACAACACTGGGGTTGAATCCAGAGTGAGTAACACATTCATTTTCCATTCATTTTATTGAGCATCTACTCGGCAATGACGATAAGATGGAGGCAGAGAGAGATTGCCCATAGCTATAAATTAAGAAATTAAGGATTTAAGTACAAATGCGAGCACCATTAAGTGCCCTTATGGTTCAAGGGACAACGTCAGATGCCGGGAAAAGTGTTTTGGTGGCAGGCTTATGCCGTGTTTTGGCAAGGAAAGGAATCAAAGTGGCACCATTCAAGCCACAAAACATGGCGTTGAACAGTGCTGTGACAAAAGATGGTGGCGAAATTGGCCGTGCTCAAGCGGTTCAGGCGCAAGCTTGTAATATAGAGCCAACCGTTCACATGAACCCTGTATTGCTAAAGCCCAACTCAGATACCGGCGCGCAAGTGATTTTGCAAGGCCGAGCGCTGAGCAACATGGAAGCGACGGGTTATCATGATTACAAGAAAGTGGCGATGGATACAGTTATCGATTCGTTTGTTCGACTTTCTGAAGAATATGAAAGCGTGATGATTGAAGGTGCGGGGAGCCCAGCCGAAATCAATCTTCGTGAAAATGATATCGCTAACATGGGATTTGCTGAGAAAGCGGACATCCCTGTGATCATCGTTGCTGATATTGACCGTGGTGGTGTTTTTGCGCATCTCTACGGGACATTAGCTTTGTTGTCTGAATCTGAACAAGCTCGCGTAAAAGGCTTTGTGATAAACCGTTTTAGAGGCGATATCGCACTGCTTCAATCTGGCCTAGATTGGCTAGAGGAAAAAACCGGTAAGCCAGTCATTGGTGTGTTGCCATATCTGCATGGTTTTAACTTAGAAGCGGAAGATGCCATTACCTCTGCTCAAGAGTCTGACGGAGAAGCTAAGCTTAAGGTGGTGGTGCCCGTGCTAACCCGAATCAGCAACCATACAGACTTTGACGCGTTAAGATTGAATCCTTCAATTGATTTACGTTATGTCGGTAAAGGTGAACGTGTAAACAACGCTGATTTAATTATCTTGCCGGGTACAAAATCGGTAAGGGCAGATTTGGACTACCTAAAGCAACAAGGTTGGGATAAAGATATTCAACGCCATCTGCGCTTAGGCGGCAAAGTGATGGGTATCTGTGGCGGCTACCAAATGTTAGGTAACATCATCCACGATCCTGATGGTGTTGAAGGCGCGCCCGGCAGCAGCGAAGGGTTAGGGTATCTGGATACTGAAACAACCCTTACACAGCAGAAAACCTTAACCAACGTACGCGGCACCATGACGCTGGATGGCAAAACAGCACAAGTAAAAGGGTATGAAATCCACGTAGGTAGGACTGATGTCAAAGAAACAGCCTTACCGGTTCAGTTAGAATCTGGCAGCCTAGATGGCGCTGTGAATCAAGATAACTCGATTTTTGGTACTTACTTGCATGGCGTATTCGACAACAGTGATGCGTTGTCGCTTATTTGCGAATGGGCAGGAGCCAACGATGTGACCGCGATTGACCACGAACAGCTTAAAGAGCTGGGTATTAATCGAATCGCTGATGCCATCGAAGAGTACTTAAATCTTGATCTGCTTTGGCCAGAGTTAACAGCTTAAGCCGCCATTTAGAAGTTAGCTAAAGAACTTAAACGAACAATAGATAAGTGATAACAATGAAAAAGCGAGTCTTCCTTTTAACCATGGCTTTAACTTCGGCATTGAGTTCTAGTCATCTTTTTGCTGCGGAAAAGCTACGAGTTTACGCTGCATCGTCGATGACCAATGCGGTTAATCTGTTGGTTGAAGAGTTTGAGAAAGACCATTCTGTCGATGTGATTCCTGTGTACGCGAGTACGTCGTCTTTGGTGCGACAAATCGAAAGAGGAGCACCAGCAGACATTTTTATCTCGGCAAATGAGAAATGGATGACGCATTTAGTCGATCGTAAATTGGTTTATAGTGACAATGTCACAAACCTATGTGAAAACGAACTGGTGCTGATTGCTCCTAAAGAGACATCGGTAACGTTAGACCTATCAAAAGGTGGACAATGGGCTAAACTGCTTACTAATGAAAGGCTTGCAGTGGGTAACACCATGTCGGTTCCTGCTGGTATCTATGCAAAAGAAGCGTTAGAAACGTTAGGTGTATGGGACGATGTGAAAACTCGATTGGCACCAAGTAACAATGTTCGTATGGCCTTAGCCTTAGTCGAGCGCAGTGAAGCTAAGCTTGGCATTGTCTACAAAACGGATGCGTTGCTTTCTAAAGAAGTAAACCTAGTGTCGACCTTCCCATCAGAACTGCACACACCAATACGTTACCCTGTAGCGAAGTTGAGTGATAAAGTTGTGGCAGAAGAGTTCTATACTTTCCTAAAGAGCGAAAAAGCGAAAGACACCTTGAACAGTTTTGGATTTGAAGTGCGTTAAATGATGTATTTATCGGAATACGAATACCAAGCCTTAATGCTGAGCTTAAAAGTCGCTGGGTTTGCAATCTTATGGCTTATCCCTATCGGTATTGGCTTAGCATGGCTACTTGCTAAGAAACAATTTGTAGGTAAGAGCATTGTTGAGAGCATTATCCATTTACCTCTGGTACTTCCACCTGTAGTTATTGGCTATTTACTGCTAGTGATGATGGGCAGGCAAGGTATCATAGGTTCGTGGCTCAATGACGTGTTTGGTATTGTATTCAGCTTTAGCTGGAAGGGCGCGGCACTCGCTTGTGTGGTTGTGGCGTTGCCGCTGATGGTTCGCTCTATTAGATTGAGCCTAGAAACCGTAGACAGTAAGCTTGAAGAGGCGGCTGCTACATTAGGCGCTTCACCTCTTCGTGTGTTTTTCACGATCACTTTACCCTTGATGATCCCAGGGGTCATTACCGGCACCATGCTTTCATTCGCAAGAAGCCTAGGGGAGTTTGGCGCGACCATCAGCTTCGTTTCAAATATTCCCGGTGAAACTCAAACCATTCCTTTGGCTATGTATACCTTTATTGAAACCCCTGGCGCTGAAATGGAAGCCGCGCGTTTGTGTGTCATTTCTATTGTGATAGCGCTGGGTTCATTGATGCTATCTGAGTGGCTCAACAAAAAGTCAGCACAACGCTTGGGAGGCAATGCATGAGTGCTTTGATCCTCCAATATCAACAACAACTTGGTGAAACGTTCTTTGATATCGACTTGGAATTACCAAGTAGCGGCATTACGGCAATTTTTGGTCGTTCTGGCGCGGGTAAAACCTCACTTATCAATGCAATCAGTGGCCTTAAACAGCCCGATAAAGGTCTGATCAGCGTATCTGGAACCACACTGTTCGATAGTGAAAATGGCATTAATTTGCCGACTCACAAACGCAACGTCGGTTATGTGTTCCAAGAGTCGCGATTGTTTCCACATATGAAGGTGGCAGCGAACCTTAAATACGGTATGAAAAGCGTCGATCAAGCGCACTTTGAGCAAATAGTCTCGCTGTTGTCTTTGGGTTCATTGCTTGACCGATACCCAGCTCGTTTGTCTGGCGGTGAGAAGCAACGTGTGGCGATTGGCCGCGCTTTGTTATCAAAGCCGAGCATTTTGTTGATGGATGAGCCTTTAGCGTCTCTCGACTTGCCTCGTAAGCGCGAAGTGATGCCATTTCTGGAAAACTTATCCGAAACCGTCCAAATACCGATCATCTATGTCACTCATAGCCTCAATGAAATTTTACGCTTGGCAAATCACCTTGTGATTATTGACCAAGGCAAAGTGATTTCGTCGGGTGTGACGGAAGAGGTGTGGGCATCGAGAGCCATGCAACCTTGGCAATCTTTCTCAGAGCAAAGCTCGTTGTTTGAAGCGACATTAGCGGAACACAATGACGATTATGCGCTGTCTCGCCTGATGCTAGGAAAGTCGACGTCGTTATGGGTTCAGAAAGTATCGAGTGAGCTTGGTACGACAGTGAGGCTGCAAGTTAGGGCAAATGATGTCTCTATCACGCTAGAACGGCCGAAAGGGACTTCTATACGTAACATCCTTCCTGTCACCATTAAAAGCGTAGAGACGCACCAACAAGGCACAAATAAGCAGAGTGTCGAGGTCGAGCTAGAGTTAGAGTCTGGGTGCTACCTATGGGCAACCATTACATTGTGGGCGCTGGATGAGTTAAATCTAGAAATCGGGCAGCGTGTTTACGCTCAAATTAAAGGTGTGAGTGTCGCTCAAAGAGATATCGCGGTAACGCATTAAACCTGACAAGGTCAGTTTTTCGATATTGCCGCGATACTGCCTGTTATAGGTTCTGAAAATTCGGTCTTGATTCCATGAATGGATACATGCGTCATTTTTATACGGTATAACTGCCAGTTTTGCGCCACACTATATGAGTGTTAAAGCATATGATTTGTCGAATCATATGAACATTAGCAACAAGAACATACAGACGTAACGATCGACGAACAGAAAATAGCGGATATAAAAAAGCCGCGTGTTTAAAGAAACATGCGGCTTAATTCTAAGTAGTACTGTTAGCGCTTAGCCTAGTTTAGGCGACTAGCGACTTACTTAGTAAAAACTTCTTTGAAATCACGCTTCAAGATTGCATCACGACGAGCTTTCTTGATTTGTTTAACCATGTCTTTTACACAGTTGTGTAGAACTTGGTCTAGCAGTTGAGCACGGTACTCTTCTTTTTCTTCGTCAGACATGTCTTCTGGAAGTTTAAGAGTAGGGAACTCTTCCATCACGTTAACACCAGCGAAAGCTTGGCTAACTGAGATTAGAGCGTGGAACTGCTCGAAGTTGTCTAAAACATTTTGTGCGCTTGCTGGAAGACTATCCCAAGCTTCGCGTACTGCTTCTTCAGACACTTCGTGAATAGAAGTAACCATAAAGTGCATCTCTTTTGGTACGCCATCAAATTCGATAACTTGACGAAGTTCTGGTGAGATGGTGGTTAAATCGATTTCTTGTTGTTCGTTGTTTGTAGCGTCTGACATAGTATTTCTCTTTAAAAAGAAACAATGCTAAAAAGATCTGTAAAAAAGTCAATCTAATATAGAGATTAGGGCATGATTTAAGCCCAAATTTGAGCTACTTTGAATATTCAACACTAGATAAAGGTGATGTGATGATAGAAAAGGGATCTTCAATGCGCATATTGCTGGTTGATGACGTTCAACTAGACAGGATGCAACTTGCTATCCGACTCAAGCAACTGGGTCATATTGTAGAAGCTGTCGGTAGCGGAAAAGAAGCCCTGAGTGTTTATTCTGATTTTGATCCTGAACTCGTGTTACTTGATATCAGCATGCCTGATATGGATGGTTTTGAAGTGGCGAATGAAGTTCGAAGCCGATTCCCAGAATGGGTTCCCATCATCTTTCTTAGTGGTCACGAAGAACCTGAGATGATCGCAAAAGCGATTGACGCTGGTGGCGATGATTACCTGATCAAGCCAGTAAACAAGGTTGTTTTGAATTCTAAGCTGATTGCGATGCAACGTATCGCGCACATGAGACGAGAGCTAAAACAAAGCACAGCCAAACTCGAAGAACTGAACATCCTTCTGCAGCAACAAGCCAACGAAGATGGCCTGACCAAATTGTATAACCGTCGATATATGGATACTAAGCTTGAAGAGAGCATAGCGTGGCACGGAAGACGTAATATATCCATGACAGTCATACTTCTAGATGTAGACTTCTTTAAGCCTTACAACGATAATTATGGTCATATTCAAGGGGATAAGTGCTTACAAGGGCTTGCTAATACCTTGAAACAGCTGTTTGTTCGTGCGGGAGAATTTGTAGGTCGTTATGGCGGTGAAGAGTTTGTTCTGATTCTTAGCGATACAGACAGTGAAGGCGCTAAGGTACACGCGACTCGAGTTAAAGAGGCATTGCATGAGATGAACTACGCTCATGAACACTCAACGGTATCGGATAGAGTGACAGCGTCACAAGGTGTGTTGTCATTTGTGCCAGAAGGTGGCGAATCTATTGCGTCTATTTACGAAAAGGTCGATCAAGCGCTTTATCAAGCGAAGCAAAGTGGTAGAAATACCTTTGTACAACGTAACATTTTGGAGCTTGCGCGTTAGTTGGCGAGCTCTTTTCGATATTTGAATTTATACTTCTAATAGCGTTTGAGCTAGGAAGTGCTTTAAGTGATAAAAGAAATGCCACATTCGAAGTCATTTTCTATGACTAACACATCTTGGACGCTTGCGGTTCCTCTATTTTTTACCGCTTTGGCGACCACTGTTAATGCCAATACGCTATCTGATCTTTTTCGAAAGGATCTAGAGCAGAGCTTTGCCACCAGTGTATTGCTCAACGACACCGATGTTTTCACTTTTGGTATCAATAACTTTGACCCCAATAAAGTGTTTAGTTTGGACAATGAAGACATCGGTTCGAATGATTCGGTAAGTCGTCGCCAAAACATCACCTCCCTGAGTTTGCCTTACACATTTGAATTACCAAGTTACATCGAAGACAACCATCAAGAGGTGACGCTACGCTTGTCTGCATTGCGAATCGAGAACGATGTCGAGTACGCGGCAGCAAACAGAAACGATTTTCAAAAAGAGTCGGTAGTGTCTGGCTACGTCGAATTCGCGAATGTGTCCCAGCTAGACGAATATTGGAGCTTCAGCTCTGCAATCGGTAACCACATCTCTTACTACCGCAATGATTATGAATATCGCGCTTCGTTGCTAAAGCCTATTCAAGACCAACTGGATGGCGTATATCTCAATACTGATGCTTGGGCTTACATCATCGAGCCTAAAATCAAGCTGATGTACGAAGATAAGAATGACTGGGGAAAGTATAAATTGAGCACCAGTTGGCATTACTTTAATGGCATCGGCTGGGGCGAGGCGAATAATGGCAATGTCGGTCATCCTGAAGGGTGGTATATCGCCAATGAAGCCAAGGTTTTCTATGATCTCGTGCGTTGGGATAAGAACATCACTTCGATGTACTCGAGTATAAGACGAATTGATATTGGTGGTGACACCGTGGCATCTATGGGCACCACATCTTACTACGAGGGCAGTGTTGGTTGGTTGCTTAACCCAAACCTGTTTAATGAGTGGGTCGATAACGTGGGAATAGGTTTTACGATTAACTACGGAAGTAGCTTAAAAGGTGGCAGCTTGGTTATATTCTTCAACCAAGATTAAGCTCTTTTTTCCAGTTAAGCCCATACGGTCTCAAATCAATGAGGCTCGTTGAACTTGGAAGTGATAGTTATTGAAGCAGTTCGCTATTAATGGCTTAAGCTATTTAGATCTCTAGTACTTAATATCTTTAGCTTTTAACCATCGTTAACGGTCAATACATAATTTGTTTCGACCGGTTTCTTTCGCTTTATACAGCGCTTGGTCAGCAAGCTTCAATACCTCTTCAGGATGTCTGGTGGTTGTACTATCAGACAATCCAATACTCACCGTCACATTCACCACTTCCGATGGTTTACCGTTCTTGCCACGCTTTTTCATACCCACTTCATGATCGTCGGGGCGCTCATGGCTATTCCGAATCGTCATGTCGTAGTTTTGAACTTCGGAAATCAGAGCTTGAAGGTGCTCTTTAACTTGTTCCGAATGTTTGCCTTTGAAGATAATCGTGAACTCTTCTCCACCATAGCGATAAGCTTTAGCGCCGCCTGTGGTTTCCCTCAGAATACGCGCCACCAGTTTTAACACATCGTCGCCAATGTCATGGCCGTAGGTGTCGTTGAATTGCTTAAAGTGATCGATATCGACCATCGCCATCGAATACTTACGCCCTAAGTGCTTCATATCGACTTCTAAGGCGTGTCGACCTGGAATGTTAGTCAGTTGGTCATTAAAGGCCATATCATGACTAGCGGACATGACATAGACGATGATCAACGTGCCTGACAACGAGAACATGGTGCTCGAGATGTACTGAACGTCGAAGAAGATGAACGTGCAAGAAGAAAGCAGGATAGCGCTATAAACCACAACATCGATAGAGCGGTTATACACCAACACGAGAATGGCAGTAAGGCCAAGTAAGCAAAGGCTATACAACACCAAAACAAAAGGCAGTTTGGAGAAGTCTCTGACAATAAATAGAAGACCATCACTCCATGATTCAAAACCGCCGGCATGGAAGTGAGAGACGATCAATTGTGCCCACACCATAAACAGAACAAGAACGATGGCGTAGAGCAGCATCGACTTTGAGTTTACGCCGTTATCAGGGAAGGCATAAACAAGTAAGCAAGTGACAGGTACTAATGCCGCAAGTAACGAGAGCTCTAATAGCGTTGTGCCAGTATTGAGAGGCGTTTGTAAGCGAACTTGGATGATCAGATAAGCGACAAGCATGGTCACCGATACCATCGCCATTCGACCTTGTCTGAACGTATGGCATAGCAGAACCGCAACGCTCAATAAAATGTAAGGGAGGTTGCTAGCAAACCCTAAATTTGAGTCCGTCACGAGAATGACGTTGTCCATACCAACGAGCAAAATTGTTAACAGGACTAAAGGGAAGCAAAATCGAAACATGCTCGACGTTACAAAAGATGATGCCATTTATGTGGTGAGCCTAACTATATTGATGATCTTATTATTTAATACTATGCGTAGGATACGGTTAAACAAGCGATTGCCAAGCTTTTTGCCTAAATTAGAGCAAAAACATAGTCATAGGTCGCTATTGGTGCAATCATTTTTATATGTATTTTGAGTTGCTATTAACCTTAGAACGAACTACACAGTATATATGAGAAATTAATTAGTCGTTATAGATACTTAACAAAATCTGCTCTGCTGCTCTTACGTTGGCGCTGTCACTTAAAGGGCTTGATGATCAGTTATCATTGAGTGACCTTTTCATTAAGCGACGAAGATCTGTAATGAAGTCAGAGTAAGATTAAATAATGCCTAAGTTTCAACTATGGACAGTAAAACCTATAACTGAGTTATAGAAAGCTATTAGGAATTGCATGGTTTCAAGTGACTTTAGAAGCGACTGCGACTAGAAAAACCGCTACAAATGGAGGTGTGGTATGCAAATTAGTGTTGATGTACATAACTATATGGAAACTCTGGTCGGTCATGTATTGGCTACCGAGGAATATGTGTCTAGTTATACCAACGAACAGTTGGCCGATCTCGCGTGCTTGGCTTTGGGTCAGCTAAAACCTATCTATATTCGTTTTGATATCGATTTTCTGTCAGCATTGCCAGAAGACAAATTGGTGCTCTATAAACGCAATAGTGAGATCGCGGTCAAAAATGCAGAAAGTATGATTATTGACGATCGAAGACGTGAACGTGATGACAATGTGCCTGTTATATTTAGTCAACACAATTTTGACGATGACGTAGAATTGCAATGGTATGAAAAGCCGTTGTTGAACCGTAAACAGTCATGATAGTTTAGGGTGAATACGGTCATTTAAGGAGTAAAAAACGTGGGATTCTTTTCTAGATTATTTGGTGGCAAAGAAAAAACCGAACAAAAAGTAGAGATTGAGCCAGTCGAATATAAGGGTTTCAATATCTATCAAGATGCCATTGCAGAGTCTGGTCAATACCGTGTTGCTGGGCGAATCGAGAAAGAATTCGATGGTGAAATCAAAACTCACCGTTTTATTCGTTCAGATGTTGTTTCAAACAAACAAGATGCCGACGAATTGATGCTCAAAAAATCGCAGATGTTCATCGACCAAATGGGCGACAATATATTTAGCTAGCCAATTAGGGTTAGAATTGATGTTGGTCATAATTTAGAGAGCTTTCAGTGTATATGCTGAAAGCTCTTTTTAGTTTTAGGGACAAAGAACAGCTAGTAGGTTGTTATTAAAAGGATTATTTGCAAGTGGTTTGACCTCTTCGTTCGAGACGGTCGTCATTTATCCAAATGAAGCGCTCAAACTCCATCCAAATCGTTATAAGTAATAACTTTTCCTGTTCTTTGAACAAAACGCTTGAAGTATTAGTTGTCGTTAGATACAAACGAATAAGTCATTCGTGCCAATAGTCAAGGAATAGCTATGCAAATTGGTGTACCAAGAGAAACGCTCGCTGGTGAAACGCGAGTCGCTGCTTCGCCGAAATCGGTAGAACAGCTTCTAAAATTAGGATTTGAAGTTTGTGTTGAATCACAAGCAGGTGCGTTAGCAAGTTTTGAAGATGCAGCTTATGAACAAGCTGGAGCAAAAGTTGTCACCGCAGATGAAGCTTGGAAATCCGATATTATCTTTAAAGTTAACGCTCCGATCGTTGACGAGTCTAAAAATGAAATCGATCTTCTTAAAGATGGCGCAACATTGGTCAGCTTTATTTGGCCTGCCCAAAATCCAGAATTAATGGAACAATTGTCCAGTCGTAACATCAACGTGATGGCGATGGATTCTGTACCACGAATTTCAAGAGCTCAGGCGTTAGATGCATTGAGTTCTATGGCAAACATCGCGGGTTATCGTGCTGTTGTTGAAGCGGCGCATGAGTTTGGTCGATTCTTCACGGGTCAGATTACGGCTGCGGGTAAAGTTCCGCCAGCAAAAGTACTGGTTGCAGGTGCTGGTGTTGCTGGCCTAGCGGCAATCGGCGCTGCGGGTAGCTTAGGTGCAATCGTTCGTTCATTCGATGTTCGTCCTGAAGTTAAAGAACAAGTTGAGTCGATGGGTGCTGAATTCTTGGAAGTGGATTTCAAGGAAGATACCAGTGCTGGTGACGGCTACGCAAAAGAGATGTCTGAAGCATTCAATAAGAAAGCGGAAGAGCTTTATGCAGCTCAAGCAAAAGACGTTGATATCATCATTACAACGGCGCTGATTCCAGGTCGCCCGGCTCCGAAGCTGATTACCAAAGAGATGGTAGACAGCATGAGTGCAGGTAGTGTGATTGTAGACCTTGCGGCGGCCAATGGCGGTAACTGTGAATACACGGTTGCGGATCAAGTCATTACAACGGCTAATGGTGTGAAGGTGGTTGGTTACACTGATATGGTTGGTCGACTGCCGACTCAATCATCTCAACTGTATGCAACGAACCTAGTTAACCTTCTGAAACTGCTTTGCAAAGAGAAAGATGGCAACATCAAAATCGACTTTGAAGATGTTGTTCTGCGTGGTGTTACTGTGGTTAAAGAGGGCGAGGTCACTTGGCCAGCTCCACCAATTCAAGTTTCAGCTCAACCACAACAAGCTAAGCCAAAAGCGGCCAAACCAGAGCCTAAAGTTGAAGAACCTGTTTCTCCAATTAAGAAAGTGGCGGGTATGGCGGTAGCTGTTGGTGCATTCGCTTGGGTAGCTTCGGTTGCTCCAGCTGCGTTCTTATCTCACTTTACCGTTTTTGTTCTCGCTTGTGTGGTGGGTTATTACGTAGTTTGGAATGTAAGCCATTCTCTGCATACGCCTTTGATGTCCGTGACTAACGCGATTTCAGGCATCATTGTAGTAGGTGCACTGTTACAGATCGGACAAGGAAGTGGCGTCGTCACGTTCTTATCATTTATTGCCGTATTAATTGCAAGTATCAATATCTTTGGTGGCTTTACCGTGACCAAACGTATGCTTGAAATGTTCCGTAAAGACTAAGGAGTAACAGATGTCTGAAGGATTAGTACAAGCAGCTTATATTGTTGCTGCTGTATTCTTTATTATGAGCTTGGCTGGGTTATCGAAACAGGAATCTGCGCGTGCAGGTAACTATTACGGTATCACGGGTATGGCAATCGCGTTGATCGCAACGATCTTTGGCCCTCACTCTGCTGGTATTGTGTGGATCATCATTGCTATGGTGATCGGTGGTGGTATTGGTATCCACTACGCAAGAAAAGTAGAAATGACTGAAATGCCAGAGCTGGTTGCAATTCTGCACAGCTTCGTAGGTATGGCTGCAGTACTTGTAGGTTACAACAGCTACATCGATCCACCTGCTGCTGTTTCTATCAACCCTGCAGATATTCATGCAGAGCACGTTATCCATCTAGTGGAAGTGTTCCTTGGCGTGTTTATCGGTGCGGTGACGTTCACGGGTTCTATTGTTGCGTTTGGTAAGCTTCGTGGCGTTATCTCTTCGTCTGCATTGAACATCCCTCATAAGCACAAGTGGAATCTAGCGGCTATCGTAGTTTCTACACTGCTGATGATCATGTTCGTTAAAGCAGACGGCAGCATGTTCGCACTAATGGTGATGACACTTATCGCATTCGCATTCGGTTACCACCTAGTGGCATCGATTGGCGGCGCAGATATGCCAGTAGTTGTCTCTATGCTGAACTCGTACTCTGGTTGGGCAGCAGCAGCGGCAGGTTTCATGCTTGCAAACGATCTGCTTATCGTAACTGGTGCATTGGTTGGTTCGTCGGGTGCGATTCTGTCTTACATTATGTGTAAGGCGATGAACCGCTCTTTCATCAGCGTTATTGCTGGTGGATTCGGCCAAGAAGTGGTTGTGTCTGATGGCGATGAAGAGCAAGGTGAACACCGCGAAACATCAGCTGAAGATGTGGCTGATATGCTGAAAAACTCTAAGTCAGTAATCATCACTCCTGGATACGGCATGGCAGTAGCTCAAGCACAATACCCAGTGCATGAAATCACTGAGAAGCTACGAGCGCAGGGCATTAATGTTCGATTTGGTATCCACCCAGTTGCTGGTAGGTTACCGGGTCACATGAACGTACTGCTTGCTGAAGCGAAAGTGCCTTACGATATCGTTCTAGAAATGGACGAAATCAACGATGACTTCGATGAGACAGATACTGTATTGGTAATTGGTGCGAATGACACCGTAAACCCTGCAGCACTTGAAGATCCAAACAGCCCAATTGCTGGTATGCCAGTACTTGAAGTTTGGAACGCTCAGAATGTTATCGTATTCAAGCGTTCGATGAACACAGGTTACGCCGGTGTGCAAAACCCACTGTTCTTCAAAGAGAACACGCAGATGCTGTTTGGCGATGCTAAGTCGAGTTGCTCTAAGATTTTAGAGCACTTATAAGTGGGTACGCTGACCCACTGATGTGAAGCCTCGCTATTGCGGGGCTTTTTTCTATCTAACAGTTAGCGCATTTGGTGAGGTGGTCAACAATAACAAGAGTTAGTATTTTAAATTGTAACCATGTGTTTATAGGTTATCGAAATCCAACAAAATTAGCATCAATCTATGTAAACCCAATCTAGATGTATGGATGCTTAGAAAATGAAGAAAATGATAGCTAGTTTACTATCTCTGTCTGTGGTGGCATGTGGCGGTAGCGATGGTGACAATAGTAACGGGAATGGTGAGAACGATTCACTAAAGTACCTAACACCACCGAAAGTTGGATATCAAACATTCGACCGAGTTCAAGGCAACACAAGAACCGCTTATTCAAGCGGTGATATTAACCAGTACGAACACATAAACCCAGATACAGGTGTTGGCATCCCTGTAAACCCATCTTGTAAAGTAGATGAGGATGGTATCAATGAATGCGATATCGTAGAGCCTGATATTCTTCGAGTCTTTGATATCAATAAAAAATATTCATTAGTTCAGATTGATAATGCGACAATCGATTATGAAGACGTCAAGTACGTTGGTCGATACGCATTTATCCAAGATAAGCTAACGGGCGAACTACACCCGATTCTCCGAGACGGTAAATTACAGGCATTGTGGCTCACTGATGAGTTTGCGAGCGTCAATAGCACTAACAAAGTAGCTTATAATGATTCGCTATATTACATCGAGCATACGGGCGAAGGTGAGACTTGGCGACCATACAAATTATTGCAGCATAACCTCAATGAGGAAACGGGATTTTTTGAAGTATCTGAAGTGTACATAGCGGATGACGGTAAGGAAATCGCTGATTACGCAGTTGATAAAGATAACAATATTTTACTACTGATAGGAGATGTAGGCAGAGGTGACCCTTCAGACAACTACGTTGAATATATCAGTGCAATTGGGGGGCGAGGCATAATACCGCACGAAGAAAATATCAACATAAAAAGTGTAATGAATGGGGATATTTACATCTGGACAAGTGTGAATTATATGCCTCAGGATTTGAAAGTCTCGTTTAACGAATCTGGAGTTGAATTGTCAGAATCCCAATTTACATACATGCCCAGAGGCGGTGTCAGTCGCGGTAACTACATAATGGCATTTGAACCTGAGAGATGCATTGTTTATGAAATCGATGATTACAGCGTAAGCGAGGTGGCTGATACTTACTTCGGTCAACGGATTAATAGTAGAGATAGCATAGTGGCGTCGCAAGATTATCTCATGTGCACTAGAGCTGAAATTGATGACTCAACACGAGGACTTATTTTCGATACAAGGAATGGGTCTAATCACGCTTTCGACATGAACTTCATTCACGGGCACTGGGATGATGGTTATCAACTTTCGGTCGCTATCGCAACGCAATACAATGAATTTAAACTGGTTGAAGAGTATCGACCTGATGGTGCAGGCAGTAGTGTATTTACTGAGCATTATTACAATGTCGACACAGGCGAAGAATACGAAATAGCCCTAAATGGTGAGCGCATGTCTTTAAAGGTTTTCTCTTATCTTGAAAAAGAAACTGATTAACGTAGTGATTAATATTTCATCAGCTCTCTACTATGTCGTTTGGTGATGCTAAGGCGAGTTGCTCTAAGATTTTAGAGCATCTTTAAGTGGAATTGTGAACTTGATATAAAAAGCCCCGAATAAATCGGGGCTTTTTTTGTACAGAGCTTGTTTAGTTCTCTTTAAGTGCTTTTGCTAGTGCAATCAAATCTTTCGGTGAGCTTCCTTTTACATGTTCTGCATGATTGTCAAATACGTCAGCAATTAGCTTAATCTGTATACCTTGCCTAATCTGTCTTATTTCTTCATCTGTTTTTCCTTCAGTCGCTAAAGTGCCTACGACCTGTTGAGCTAATATTCCTGCTTTTAACATCGTCATTTTTTCTTTATTTAAAGTAACTATTTGACGTATTAAGAACAATAGTAGGGCAGATAAAGTACCAATGATAAGAGTTGTAGCTGTGACCAGTGGTAAACGACTTATTAAAACGTCCCACGAACTGAGGTCTTTTGACGCCAATTGAGGAAGAAGCTCTTCAAAACTCATGGCATTTTTGTATAAGTATTTAACAAACAGACACAACGCAGCAAATACGATAGCTGAGGCAGTGTAGTACATAAGGGCTTGCTTACCCGCTTCTTTTGTATGGGCTATCGATTCGTAATTAGTGAGTAATTTTTGTTTTTTGGCCTCGTTTAACTCCGTACGGATTTCGGTTAGCTCATCTCTGTCACTGTTTAGATTATCGAATATGCTTTTTCTTGATTTTCCAAGTTTATCAATTTCCAGAAACAGAGCGGCGGACTTACTCGTCAGTTCGTTTACTTCTGCTGTTTTTGACTCGATGGAATCTTGAGTCTCAACCTCTAAAGCTTTCAGTGAGTCTACGTTTTCTTTGGTTGCAATAAAGGTGTTCTGAGTTAGTTCTTTCTGAATTGATAGTTGTTCAATTTCAGACTTTACTATAGATAATCGTTGCTCTCCTTCTCTCAGTAAGTCTTTGGCTGTTGAAAGAGATGATTGCCAAGATAGGCTTGATTCTGTTCCTGACTGTTTCAATTTTGCGTAAGCGGCTTGGAGTCTTTCAAGGTGACCAACGTTGGCAACAATACTTCGTACTGGTGCTGCTTTTACTGAGTGAAATCTTGCCTTCTTCGGCAAAATGATACCATTCACGTAATCGTAAACAGAAAAAGTTGAAACGGTGTATGATTCCCTTGAACCTGCAACTCCTACCGTTTTATTTTCAGTAATTTTGCTGATTGATTTTTTTTCGAGCCCACGATAAGAAATAAGCCTTATATTTCTAGCTGCTTCGTCATATGGCAAGTGAGATACCGTTACTTCTGCTAGCAAAGTAGGTTCATCGAATAGCACTATATTCTCACTTGCTAGTGCGGAAACCTCATAGTTGCTAGCTACTAATATCTTTCTGCCATGGTCTAGATTGTTTTTATCCGAAGTATCAAAGTTATCGTCACAATGTAGCGATTTTGACTCTTTATTGTACACGCCGAAAAACACATCAATTGATGCTTGATATTCCTCTACAACAGCTTGCACTTGTTTTTCGCTCGGCATGGGTATTCTTGCAGAGAAAAAATCATCTTTATTGTCAGTAAGTTCCATTGACTGGTTAGCCTCAAGTATTAAATCTAGGTATATAATACATCTGTTTTTATTAACGTTATGAAATGCATATATAAATTATGAGAATTTATTTAGAAAATTGCCTCACTTTCTGTGTGTTTAGGAGACCTTACAGGGAATGTTTGGCACATCAAATAGCTCCGCAATTGAGACATCTAGCACCAACGCGAACTCAACAATGTCTGTGTCCATGATTAACCGAATTCCGCTTTCAATTTTCGCTATCGTTTCTCTGCTCATTTCGTAGTTACGAAGTTGGCATTGCGTTGCCAAGTCAGACTGCGTCCATCCTTTTGATTTTCTAAGTTCTTTTATACGTATACCAACAACATTATTTTTCATATCACAGTTACCAAATGTTCGTCTTGCAGAACAAAAGGCTAACCGTTAGATTTGATTTTTATGTTCGGCATTCCGAACAAGCATCTATTTTGAGGGGTATATGAAAATTAAATCGTTATTGCTTTCGGTTCACTGGTTGCGAATCAAAGAGGGGATGGAATGAAAAATTTAACTCCGCTTGCTTTTGTGGCTTTGCTTTCTGGTTGTCAGTCTATGGGGTTAACACCTGAAAACATGGGGCCACCTAGTAATGTTAATTTCGACGGATACACAGACAGGGGCGCAAAACAATACGTTCAGATGCCTGATGTTGCTCAATCACTTAACATGAGTGTTGGCAATTCAATTCAGTTCTCTAAGACATCTTATCGAGATAGTGCTCACGAGCTTAGATACGTAACAGGGAAATCAAACAAGCAGATTACAGGCCAAGCTAGTTTGGAGTCAGTCGGTGGTATTTGTACTTATGGAGATACTATTGGCACATTGAATAAAGACTCATTGGTCAATTATGAGATAACAGCGCCTGATGTGTACTATCAGGGATTGGATGTAAAAGTGGCTTTGGTTGATGTGCCTAGTCAAATCATGAGGCCTTTGGTTAACTGTTATTTTAATTCCAATAGCTTGAATACATTTGTTTCTGGTCAGTGGATAGACTCTGTCACTCCATTGGTTGAGCAAAAACGAGCAGAGTATGCCGAGATTAAATCGATAGAAGACACTCGACTAGCCAAAGAGCAAGCGGAATTAGATGCAGCCATAGCAATGCGAGAAAAGGAACGTAAGCAAAATGCCCACATCACGGAAATGAAAAGGAATGGCGAGTTTCTTGGTATGGTTCAGTTTTGCTCTAAAGAGGGCTATATCAACCGAAGTGATATACCTAAAGTTCGCAAATCACTAGAGGCGAATTATAGAAAAGAGTTCAATCAACCATATGAAGAAAAGTATGTTAATCAGGGTATTAAAGAAGGGACAGTTAAGGTGACGGCAGTGGCAATGTCATCTTATGCTCAGAAATACGACACATGCACAGACGCTAGATATGCGGTTGGATTGATGACTCTTTAAAGAGCTAAGTTAAATGGTCACGGGGCGGTATCTTCGGATACCGCCCTTTTTTATAGATTCACAGTAATTAATGTCGCTAGAGGTGATTTGTTGGCAAGCTTTTCCCAATCGTCGCCTTGTACACCGTCAACGTCACTAAAATCGGGCGATGATGTGATTGCATAGCGAGAGATTAAAGCGGGAACAGGTTGTAGGTTGTTTGAGTCTGTAGCAATGAGATATGTACCTGCCGAATCTGACTCAACGTATGGGCTGTAATGGATTGGTGCAACCGTATCTAGGCCGTCAAACTTGTGATTAGAACCGACTAATAGATATTCGCCAATCGCTTTACTGTCAGTTGCAAGTCTTAGATTCGTACCATCAATAAGATTGTCATTGCCAACTTGACCACTCGCGCGAATTGCAGACGCGACTTTAGGCGAAGCTAGAACGAACGTAGCGGTAAATGTTGTGTTTTGATGGATTTCAGCACCAAGCTCTAGGGCACGTGCAATCAGTGAACGGCCTTGTTGATACAGCTCGCCATTGCTTAAATTGATGGGAGTGCCTTTCTTAGCTACTGTGATAGTTTTCATAATGATATCGCTGTTAATTTCATCTGAAATTGATGTGGAAAGCAAATCCTCAACCGCGCTAGAGCCGTCTAGATTGTTGCCTTGCATATCATGGAGCAATTCCCATGTAGTAGGGCTTTTAACGCGACGTGATTTGATATCAGATTGCCATCTATCCATGATGAAACGTGAGCTTTGAACCTCTCTTGAATCGTCTTCGTCAGCGTCAGTAACTAGACGTAGGTCGCCCGAAAGCACTTTTCCTAGTAATTCTGATTCAGTAAGACCTAAGTAATCACCATCGACAACAACACCAAAAACATAATCAAATTCTGAAAAGTGTTCACCTACTGTCATGCTGTCTGAGCCGACTGGCAAACCGTGGTCTTTAAATGGGTACTTACCTGTACTAGTTCTATGACTGCCTAGAGTCTCACGCGTCTCTGAACCGTCTTGTGAAACCATTTGATATCTAACACCGTATACCGTTGCACGTGGTTGTGATGTTGGCTGTATGCCACAGATATCTTTGAAAATCTTGTCGTTAATCTTACGAGTCAATCCAACTAGAGTAGGGCGACCTTTTTCAATGTTGGCCGATGTGTTGGACTCGACTAAAAGTTGTTCAATCATTAAATATTCCTTTTGTTATTTTATTTATGTTGAATTTTTAACGCGGTCTATATCGTTGGGTTAACGTGGTTCGTATCTTCTAACGCTCTGTAAAGCGGTCTAACGCGTTTTCTAGATATTTGACGTGATGAAGTTAGCGGGGATTAGCGACGGTTTGGCTCGATTAGCGGGATATAAAAAGCCCCCGACTGACTAGGTCGAGGGCTGCATTCACAAATCACAAAGGTTGTATGTTCGAGAGGCTTATCACTTCCACTCATACAGTATTTATGCTTTCAATTTTGCTAGCTCGGCTTTCAAAGCATTAATTTCAGTCTCAAAAACGCTAACAGTGTTTTTTAGGTCTTTAATTGTCGCGCTTTCTTTTTCGTCTCGTTGTTTTAGTTCTGCTTGTAAGTTTTCAATCGTCATTTTTAATTCACCATTTTCAATTTCAGTTTCTAGATGCTTGGCTCGTTCAGGCATTAGCTTCTCGTTCATAATAATTTTGGTTTTATTTTCGGCTGCCTCAATAATTCTATCGTCGCGGGTCTTCCTGTCGTATGTGGTTGCAAGAATCAATTTGCTAGCAAACTGGTCTTTGCTATTAAATGAAACGGCGCGTTTCGGTGTGTATATTCTGGTTTTGTTATTTTTGAATAACTGCACAACAAATAACTCTGGGGTGTGCTCACCATTCGGGCAGATGTCAACAATTACAAAGATATGATGTGTATCAAATTCAGTATGACCGTAATAGCAATCTTGGATGGTTGGGAGCTTTCTTGAAATCTGCTTATAAAATCCGTTATGACTATCGCGTGTAATTCCCTGCGACGTCAGATACTTATTGAACGGAATCGCTTGACCTCGTTGGTTAACCGACTTGGTTGCATGGTTCAGGTATATTTTGAATTTAGTATCAGTCTCGATAGTGACTGCGGCACAGTTTGATTTGTTTAGTGGTGCGTAATGGTTTTCCGCAAGGTTCAAAAACATGAACACCTTTGCTTCTTTTAAATCTTTTTTCATTTTATTTCTCGTTGGTATCCGAAATTGCAGTTTCGGCAATGACCTTAGAGGAATATTCAGCCTGCAAGCTATACGAATATTCGACAACGAGAAATAAAAACATTCCTCTAAGGTCATTATGTTATTTATTGGAATAAAGCCTGTTAACCAACTGAGTTATTATCTCATGACTTTGTATGATAATAAACAAACTGGTCACTAGTATTTAGCGTTGTAAAAAGTGACAAAGTTTCAAAAAGACGACGCTTTGGTATCGGCAAACGTAGATAGGCCGGTGCTAAGTGCCGTAAGTAATATATAGACCCGTTACGTTTTTATTCATATGTGAATTAGCGACTGCGTCGCACTTATGGCAATGGGGTGTTTCAGCAAAAAAAAGGACAAAAAAAGGGACTTTTTAAAATGGACAAAACACTCGGAACCCTTATAGGCCGTGGGTTTCAAGTGATTTTCCTAAAAAACAAGCCTCCATAAACATGTATCGGTATCCGAAATATCAGTTCGCTTCGCTCACCTACGTTTAAAAGACTTTATTCAAATGAGATTAAACATTGCGTCGGCCGTGCCGACAGAGCAAGACTAAGCGACGCCCGTCGCGTGTCGATGCGATAAGCTACATACCAACGTATTTTCAAAATTCAAATATAAAGTTTCTTATAGAAAGGACTTTAAGTTTGAAAACGTAATATGCCGAAAGTGAGTACGTTTATCATGTTAGCAATAGGATAGTCGTCTCTTTCTCTCATTCACTCATTCACCGCTGGCGCGGTTCATTCGTTCATTCGTTCAGTCGCCTCCGGCTTCGGCGCAATGTGGTTTAAAAATCCATTAAATGAGATTAAACGTGATGCCGAGGGACGAGGCAAGAGGAAGAACAAGATAAGCGAGGGACGAGCTTATCGCAGTGATGACGACTCAATATCATACCGACGTGGCACTTCAAAAATTCAAATATAAAGTTTCTTATAGAAAGGACTTTAAGTTTGAAAATGTAATATGCCGAAAGTGAGTACGTTCATCACGCATTAGCTCGCAAAGCTCGCGCGGCAAGCCGCACAAACTTCATATGAATTTAAACGTGGTCGAACATACTAGCCGTAGGATACTTGGAGGATTGCATCGAACGGACTAGCCACGCATCAGTGCAAGCCAAATCCACTCTAACTAGTGTTTTATCCAATTCTGACCAACGTATCAAATCAAGCTTAAACGTCGTTAGACACCGACCTGCGCATAAATAAGGGTGTTCGAATGAACAATGCTAGTACTAAGGGCGTGACTTTCGGGTTACGTCCTTTTTCATACAGGTAAGAAAACATTAAGAAAACACGCCACTAAATATGAGCATGAAAGGAGAGAGCATGCTTATTAAAAGAAACCAAGGTCGTCAACCATTAGACGAAACCATAGTTAAAAAAATTAGATTACTACGTGAGAAAGGGTATACGTGCCAGTCCATAGCTGATTATTTGAATATAGCTAAAAGCACTGTTTCGAATTACTCACGCAAACAAAAGGAATAAAAAATGATAGTACTAGCAATCGTTCATTTAATCGCCCTTATTTCTATAGGGCAAACCGTATACCACATAACGAGACTCAAGGAGTCAACATGGCAAATGTAAAAGCAGATACCGATAAATTAACGTCAGAAACAACTCCCATGGAGTTAACGATTACCAAAGGCATTCAAGCTTATCAATACCCACTAACTATAGCGGGCGAAGCTGACCGACATTCAAGCTACTTGGTTTTCTATGCTGTAGAAGCGATGGGGATGACTGATTTAATGACTCAAAGCATAGATAAGCGTGCCGTCGGTTCTCTATCTGGTAATTTTAGAGAAAATGAAACTACATTGGCAGTGATACAGCTTTATATGCCGAACATGAACGAGAATATATCTCATAGCTACGACACTACAGGTACGGGTATAGTTGATGACTTCATGTTGAACTATAGCAAGAACAAACAGTCAGGTGATGGTATATCGGCTCAATCAGCGTTAAAGGCAGGGCTTGATACAGCGATTGATAAAATTAATGTTGGATTCGAGAAGATAACCCAAGAATACAGTATGAAATCGTCAGGCAAGATTCTTGGTTCTCGCTCGGCTCAACTGTATAGAACTAGTCAGCCTCGACAGCAGACATTCTCATTCCAGTTAAGACCGCGCAATGTCAGTGAGCTAAAGCATGTTGGTAATATTCTTAGAGCATTCATGGTTTACAGTAGTGCGTCTAAAACAACTAGAACTACGCTGATAGACAACCAAAATCAATCATACAGCGCATTAGAAACACCGCCATTATGGTTTATTGAAGAACGATACAACCAACGCACTGGCGAAGCTGGTGTAAATGCTGCCACTAGATATACCCCTAAGTTCGCAATGGGCCCCGCTGCCATCACGAATATAAGAATGAACAAAACGCCCGACCAACTTTACGAAACATTCGACCAAACAGCAGGAGACCCGATTGCCATTGATTTAGAAATCACGCTTACTGAACTACGCCCAAACTACTCTGACTATTATGAGCAGTTAACAAAAGGGCTAGGGAAGCCTGAACATGCATCACATGGTGGTAATGCATTTTTTAAGAGCTTTAAAAGCTAGTAATTAGGCTGAATTTTAGCCTAATTCAAACTTAAAGTTTCTATATATAGCTTGAATTATACCGACCTTTGTATTGCTCGTATCTATCTGTTTTTATTGTAAAATAAATTAATTTTACGAGTTTGTTTACCATCTTGCTTTTGTGCCTGATAATAGCCACATCGAAACAAAGGCTAAAACTAAAAACTAAAAACTAAAAGGTAAACAATGAAAACACTAAATGAATTGAAGCTAAAAATGAAAAGTGACCTAGTGCTATCAAAGAAGACTCAAGCGCAAACACTTGATGAGCTGCAAGACACTGCATATAGAATGGTAGAGCACACAGAGAGTGCTATTACAGACGTTGAGTACATTATTGGAGACCTTGAGGTTGACATCGAAGATATTAAGCATGATATCAACCTTACTGACGTTGACGACGTAGAGTTGCTAAAAAAATTCGCGCGAGTAAACAAAGAGTTAATCGAGTCGAAATACGAACTTGCTGAGCTGAAAGAGAGCTTAGAAACATATCAGCAAATCCACGATTTAGCGTTCGGCGTGTAGTTAGCAAAGTAATCTCAACCACATAAATCAGAACCCGCACAAACGCGGGTTTTTTAATGCAAAATTTAAAGGAATTAATAATGAGCAATGCAAACACAGCACTAAACTACCTAAAAAACAAAAAAATCGAAGCAACAAAGCGCGGGTATCTGGATGCGAGCTATAAACAAACAGTGAATCATAACTCTATTGTCGAAATCGCACTGAATGATGAAATGGTAGGTAGTGATTTATCTGAAGCATTAGAGCGTGTTATTCCACTGGTAGACACTACGAATTTCATAGGTGAGGGTTTTGATACATTTGATTTTTATGTAAATCATGATGTAACGGATTTCTTGAATCACCGAGGTAATCATTCTCTTTCATGTCATATCATCGAACTCGGCGACGCAGTATACAAATATGAGCATAATCTTGCTTGTCTAATTGAAATCAACGACTTGAATCAATTGTCTAATGAATCTAGAAAACGAGTTCTACATATGATTAGTGCGTTGACGTTGGTTGAAAAGCATGTGAGTGGGATTAAAGATAGTCTTAATAATTTGAAATCAGAGCTTTCATTCAATGATTGGAAAAAGCTCTTACATTTTCTTGATGAGCTGACAGACGATATGATTGAGTATCATATGGAAGTCTGGAATGACGAAATGAGAAAGTTAGAGTCAGAACCCGCTTAACGCGGGTTTTTTATTGACATTAAAAGGTGCCTTTGATTATGTCGTTGGTGTAGGTTTCACAACTCTCATAATAGTTGCACGACTTACATTCATATCCTTAGCGATTCCGCTAATCGAATCGCCATTATCAAATCTTGTTTTAGCGTCTTGTTTTTGACTGTCTGAAAGTAGGGGTGCTCTACCGCCTTTCTTGCCTGTGCGCTCTCTGCCTGATTGCAGTCTATCAACAATGATACTGTGCTCAAGTTCCGCAAATACACCTAGTAATTGGGTCATTGCTTTACGCATAGCGTCGTCGGCTGATGTATCAACTTGACCATCTAGAGTTTTAACCTCTGCGCCTTTTGTTTGAATGCGAGTGATTGCGTCAAGAATGATGTTAAGTGAGCGACCTAATCTATCTAGTTTGGTTACAACAACCGTGTCACCGTCTCTAACATAATCAATCAACTCATCTAGCTTAATTTTGTTGTCGTCCGACTTTCCCGATTGTTTGCCGTGAAAGATGCGAATACAACCAGCCTCGGTTAATGCGTCTAGTTGTGCGTCTAGATTTTGGTCTTGTGTGCTGACCCTTGCGAATCCTATAAAACTCATTCTTAAACCCTGTTCAATACTTTGTAGTTATGAACATAAAGCCTATAGGTGTTCATAACTTTGGTAAAGTAATTTATGAGCATGTTCAGATTCAAATTAGAGTTATGAACATAGACTGCAAGGGCTTCACTGCAATCGTACTGATAAATACTAGTGTGATTTGGGATTCGTCACCCGTCACAATCTCTAGTGCCGCCCCCCCTCGCTTAAAAGCGGGTCGGCAGTCTTTTTCGTTTATCAGTTTTAATCTTGTTTTAGCCCCGACTTAGTCAGTCGGGGCTTTTTTGTATCTGAAATCTGAAAATGTTGAATTTTTAACACACTAAATAGAGGTATAGAGCGGAATGACATCTAGCTCAATGGTTGGCACCGTCCCAGTTCCTTATTGCGAATCGGTGCATAAATTTGAGTGACGCGGTCTGATTCACCGCGTCTTTTAGCAGGATAAGAACAATGACAGACAGAAAAGAATACATGGCAGATTATTATGAACAGAACAAAACGCGGTTGCTTGAGAAGGCAAAAGAAGCTCACCAGAAAGCAGTCGCAAGCAAGACGTTTGGCGCACTGGTTAGCGAACTAACAGATTCTCGCATCAAACTAGAGGCAGCAATGCTTCAAAGCGTTTTACAAGACCTTGATATCAAGCCTGACCATATCGCGCTTTTGTGGAAAGAATACCGAAAGAAAACAAACGCATACGTTGTTATGTCAAACATTGATGACCACAAGCAGCCGTTCATTGATTGGATGGAGTCACGA
This sequence comes from Vibrio sp. 10N.222.52.B7, assembly GCF_041474275.1. Lineage (NCBI taxonomy): Bacteria > Pseudomonadati > Pseudomonadota > Gammaproteobacteria > Vibrionales > Vibrionaceae > Vibrio > Vibrio sp. 10N.222.52.B7. The sequence continues at coordinate 66,858 of NZ_JBFRTU010000069.1, forward strand.
TAATGGCAGCGTTAAGAGAGCTACAGAAAGTAGCGAAACTATGGAAATGCAAAGTTCAGTTCAATGAGAAAGAACAGCTACATTTCATTCAGAAAGATGACCATTTCTTTATTGAATCTAAGAACGAAATCCTTATCTGGTCTAAAGGCGATGGTTTTCATTCAAAGGTTGATGCGCGTGATTTTCATACGGCTGTTAAGCGTTATCGTGAAGAAGTTGAAACCACACGACCAAAACCAACAGAGAGTGCCAACGAGTTATTCAATCAATTAAAGGGGTGATACATGCTGAACAAATTTGCCGAGCAAAACGAGATTGCAAGGAAAGAGAATGTTGATGATTTTATGATGCCTGATGAGCTTAAGAAAGCATTCAAAGACTTTGTTCAAGTGTGTATCGAATATCGAGTTTGTAAGGCTAAGAACGGTCGAGGCGATAGTCCTGATTTCATCACATCACTGATGGCTGACAAGTTAGTAACCCTTACTAATCTGACAGGGCTATCAAACAAGGTTTCAACCACACTGGCACGTGAGGTCGTGATTGACCATTTTAATCAACTAGCAGAACAGCAAGCCAAACAAATGAACGAATATGAAAGAGGGATTTTTTGATGAAAGTTTTAAAAGAGGGTGAGTTTAGCCCAAGTCATACAGACGTTGTTTTTATGAATCGTCAAAGTGCTACAGAGCGCGATATGACAAAGGCGATTGCCCGTTTCAGTAAAGCTAATTCTGAAATCGCATTTCTTGAAGATAAAGGGATTGGTACAAAATACCGCGCATTGTTTAATTCGGGCTTTGGGTTGCATCTTGAGTCTGTGAATGGCGCGTTATACGTCGCTGATATTAATGATGTTATGAAAAGCTTAAATGAACACGCAAATGACTATGAATTGAGTGCATTAAACGAAAGTATCGATACGGTCGTGTATGTGTCGTTTGATGAGTTCTGTAATTCATTGAATGAGAGAGCGACTGATGTCGTGCTTGATTTGGATTTCACGCACAAAGACTTAGGCCATACATATGTTGTTGGTCATGTTTCGACTGGCGGAGATTTCACACTACGACCTGAGATAGCAAACCTTATTAGTTCTGATTTTACTATCGTTCAAAATGATGGTGATGAGCCGTCTTTTGATATCGATTTGGCAACGCTCTCAGTGGGCGAAGTCGTTAACATTATCAAGTTCTTACGTCAGGCTGATTTGAATGAAAGTAGTGAAAGTGTACAGGTTGACGCGTTGGCAGAGGTTCAAAAGCTTTTGAGCAGCCTACGAGTTAGTAAGTGTCACGGCGATGGTGATGCAGTTCAAACAACACTAGATGAATTAAACACGATTCTAGATTCATACAATGATGCTAATCCACCAGCCAAGGGTGTTGAGTCTGTTAAGAATGAAATCAAGAAAATCACTAAAGACCGTGACATTGTCACCGAAAGTCTTTCATGGTTACGTAAAGCGGGGTGGTAAATGAGTAAGTTGATAACTGCCTGCTTTGTATTCGGCTTGGTTTTGGGCTTGATGTTAGTTCTAATTTAAAAGGAGTTTAAAATGAAAATGATTATTAAAAACACAACGACAGGCACCGCGTGGAATCTGCCTGACGGAACAAAGATGCCGAAAGGTCAGTATGCTGATTTGTCTTATGTTGAGACTTTATCGGATGAGCTAAAAGCTGATATTAAACGCGACATGAAATCGAATGATTCAAGGCTTTATATGAATGAGCACTTTGATATGAAGCATGTTTTCATTATTGAAAAGCAAAGTGTGTATACCAAGGATGCTATTGATATCAGTGGTATTGAATGGGATGAAAACATGATTGACGCATTCCAACAATCGCATGGACGCCAACCGACCGCTGATGAACTGGATGGGAAAGCTAGTATTGGATGGACGCGTAATATGGTTGACGCGCTACCGTCTCGCTGCAAAGACGTTGGACGCAAGGCCAAGCGCAAGGCAGGTGTGTGATGCTAGATTCAGAAAGGGCAAAAGAGTTACAAAAACTATCAGCAGAAAAACGAACAGAGAATGCATTAGCTCGCCGTGCTTTCAATGATGCGTTAACCAAAGAGCCGGAGCTTATCGCAAAGTTGATTGGCTCAAACTCTGAGCAGTTAGCTAGTACCAAGTTGGGCGGTGAATGGTTGTTAAATTCAGCTCAAGAAATCCTTGTTCAATCCATTCTCGAACAGCAAAAGCAAGCGCATAAACTTGAGCTTGAACAGCTAAAATCTGACTTGAAAAGCACTGATGTGCTAGAAATCAAAACCCATCCAGATTTGAATAACTCAAACCGTGTTTGGAACTTTGATGACCTTATCAATACATACGTAATGAGCAATACAAGCAGTAGGCAGCTACTGGCCTTGTTTAGTCAGAACAAATCAGATGAGCCACCAGTTGATGAGCAAAACCGCTTACTATCCATCTGGCAAGCTTTTAACGGGAATTAATCATGGATGAAAAACCAGAATCTAGTATTCCTGATGTGCTAGAAAAGCATGTATATGTTGATGTTGAGCGAAAAGATATAGAGCAAGAGATTGTTTTTATCGGCACGATTAACGATATACTTAAAAAGTACGGTACTGCCGAGCAAAGTAAGGAGCGGGATAAATGGAAGTCTTGATAATCTTATGCTGTCTTATCAATCCCGTGCCTGATGGCAATATCGAAAATTCAATCATCATAGGCAGCTTTAACAACACGGATTTTAAAGTCAAGCCTGTGTGCTACGTGGTTGACGATGAAAAGCAGTGTGATAGTGAAAAGCCGACCCGTTAAAAGGCCGGCTTTTTGTTGTGAGAGCAAAGGCGAGTTTCTTACTCTGAGCCTTGTTGGGTTGCGTCATTAAATGATGTATCAATGACTTCCATAAAGTCTTTTGGCAGCTCTACTGCTCCTATTAGGTATTGCGCCATTAATGATGTAAATTGTCTAATACGATTGCTAGAGGATATAACTTTTGCAGCATATGAATTCTTTTGTGGCGTGGTGCTGATAATTGGCATGAATGCGAATTCACGAATTGGATTTATGCATTTTTGAATGTCAGCTGGAGAGTCGAGCAGATTTCTTGATAACTCAATAAAGCCGTTCCAATTGTTCATTTTTAGCTCAGACTCAATGCCTGCACTTATTGCTTTCGCGTCCGTTTGTGCGCTGTAAGCGTTTTGGAGCTTGTTTCTAAGGACAAAGCTATCTCTACCGCCCCACATGTAATACTTCAAGATTTTTTCAAAGGCATCAATATCAGAATCAAAGTCGACGACATTCCTTAAGTCATGAACAACTTGAGCCATTAGGTACGCGAAAATAGACAAGGCATAGTAGAAAATTGCTTGGTGCTTTGGTTTTTGAGGGTCAAACTCGCCTTTTACTTTCTTTAGGGCAATTGTGAATTTGCGAATGCCACGAACGCAATCTTGCTCTAGTGGTATATCGTTACATAAAAAGTTAAGAAATTGCTCAAGAGGTTGGTTTCCTCTTGCGCTTTCTTCTAGCTTAATCCAGCTATTAATATTAGTGCTATAACAATAGTCAATATTAAAGTCGATAGAGCAAGAGCTTGCATAATTATTGAATTGATTATCGTCAAATAGGTGAACTCCTATTTGCTTCGCAGATAAGCGGTGTGCCTCTGAAGCTTTCCTTTTTAATATAATAAAGGCTTCATTACATCCTGTGAAATTCATTAACCCTGACGCCCAAAATGCTCGATTTATCGGACTTTGACTTTTTAGTGTCTTACAGTCAAAAATCACCTTTCTCGGCTGACCCGCGGAGTCGACTTTGACCCCTAAAGCATCAATGTCAGTTATGACTGTGGATGTGTCCGATAGCTCTCGGAAATTACTGACATTCACCTCTAGAAAGGGGATTAAATCATTGACTAGGCAAAATCTTATAGCCATTTCTTTTTGGTGAATGTCTTTATCGAACCTAGCCATTATACGTCCAACCCTAAGAGTAGTTGTTCAAATTGCTCATTTGCTTCGTGATTAATCGATATGCTTTCACGCTTTTTTAGTTCTGCGGATGAAATGATTGATTGAATATAAGTTTCATCTTTGGATAGCGCTAGTTGTGCTTCTTTGTGAACATCTAAGTTAGCTAATTCACCCGTTCGAAGCAAATTAATTGCCAAATCAAGAGCTTCTATGTTTTCTTCTGTTCGGTTAAGGACGAACTGATATCTATCGCCATTAATTTGTTTCAGTGAACCCACCTTTAAGAAAACTAGGTTTCTGTACTGACTTTCTGCTTCAGAGCTAGAGCCGATGCAGCCTCTATCGCGAAGTGTTTCAAGGATTCGTACTGGCATTTTGATTTTAAACTTTTCTGCTAACAGCTGGCCTTTTCGAACGCATGAGACAAGTGCCATTGCTCGTTCATAAATTTCGCGGTTCATTGTGTCTAGTCGCGCGTTTCCAGGCCTTGGTGTGAAAATGAATGTCTCAGAAGTATCTTTAAACTTGATGGAGGGCGGCTTGAGTATGCCCTCAGTGCACAATTGAACTAACAAGTGTTTTTGTGTGTCGGTTAGCTTTTTACCACCTAGCTCTGCGCGAGTCTGGATTAAAGAGAGAGGCCAGCCTTGGTTGTCTTTAATTACTTGTAGAACAACAGAAATGTCGTCCGCACCAGACTTGGCTGACATGTCCACCAATCCGTCTAAATTGTCAGCAAAATAGAACGGGCTGGCTAAGAAGTCTTTACCACGGGTTCGATACTCTTTGAAGTAATGACCGTGATTGCCGATTTCAACACACCGCTTCATGAGTTTCGCATCTATGCCAGTGGAGGAAATGATACGGTCTCTATTTTCTGGTTTGTTTTGAAGGGCAGATAGGATAACTAGAGTGCCTTGCTCATGTTCGTTAAGGTCAGAAAATGTGAAGAAGTCACCAACGCCTTCATATAGGTCTTTAAAGCGCGGTACTTGTGGGATGACCGTTAGAATCTTAATGCCTTTAGTATTGAGGCGAACATATTCAATCTCAGCTAGGATTGATAAAGCTTCCTTGAGGGCTAGGGCGGGTATGTTGAAGTAATGGTCGCTTACTTTGCGTAAAATTTCATAGTTAACTTCTGGCATCCCGCGTAAGTGAATTGCTAGTGTTGCTGCCATCCCCATTGTGCGCAGGGAGTCAAAATCAGGTACGTTTGTATTACCTAGGCCAGATTGGATGTCATATGACAACTCGACTAACTTTCTGCCTTCAAGCATCGATATTACTCCTAACGGTTTTTATTGGATTGAGATAAAACAGAAGCGGCGAATTCTTTTGTTTCGTCGCTGTACTTGTCACTTTGTAGAACTGCGGAGGCTTTGGATTCCATATCCTTGCCAGTCTGCTTGCTTTTGTCTGCTTGTGACATTGCGCTGGCGGCCAGTGACTTCTTAATCTTTGATGCGCTAGGGTCGGAAAGGGTTTGGGCTGCTTTAGATGCAACCTTTTTAGATGTGGTTTTCTTGTTCATTAGAGCCTCCAGTACTGACGATTTAGTAACCATATATTATCTGAGGGCAATCTTGGTTTTTTCAAGAGGGTAAAGGCAAAAAGTTCAACTTCTTCAATTGCTTAAATCGCATTTCTATCAATAGTGATGTTTGAGTTACTGTTACTGGATAGTTAAAGCCCGACTGATTAGGTCGGGCTTTTCTGTTAAAATTCTATACGTTTGCAATCAAAATGATTGATGAGTTCGGGTTCATTGAACTCTCTATAGATTGCTGTCTTATGTTGTTTTGTATAGTGTCGTGTCGTGACAATGCATTCAGCTTTTGTAAAGCCGTACTTTGATACGTCAGCGTCTTTAAAGTCTTGCCATTGCGTTGTTGTAGCTCCTGCTTTCATGATATCAGCGCGTTTCCATTCATAAACATTACCCTGTAACAAATTAAAGAATTCTTGTTCTAAATCCCTTACATGGCGTTTACGTTCGATTGCTAAAAATGGGTTTGTAACGTCTTCAAAGTAGAGGTCTAAAGAATCTAGTTCTGACTCTGTAACCCAATTCACAAGCTCTGGCGTGCTGTCTCTTACCTGTTTGATGGTTTCTTCGTCATGAACCTTGATAGGTACGTAGTAACGGTCTTGCACACGCTTGCCGTCTTTTCTACGTAGAAGATATAGGTATGATATAGAGCCATCTAACATCTCAATAGTAATCATGTGGCGATGGTCGATAGTGATACGCTTTAGAATGAGTTTTAAAACGTCTTTGATTTCTTGCTTTAACTCATTGTCGCCATGCACGTATTCAGTGATTTTATCTTGTTGGGCTTTGTAGTCTGCCATTGCATCACGAAAGCTAGTGATTGCGTCATAGTCAATGGCACAAGATGCTGTTTTGTTTTTCTCTACTTCAATCTTATTCTGAATGTCGTCTAGTTCTGATTTCAGCTGGTGGATAACATTCACGGCATTCTCGCCTGCGCTATCACCTAGTATCATATATCGTTCAACGGCACTTTCATGCTGTTTCTTTTTCTCGCTAAATTCTAGTTCTAGCCCATCAACAACGGTCGTATCTGTGCTATCAACGTTGAAAATGTGTATATCGATAGCATTTAGTACAATGTTGTCGATGATGTCTTGGCGTAGTGGCTGATAGCATTTTTCTAGCTTGTTAATGCAAGAGTAATAATTGATATCTTGTTTGGTATTTCTCGCTATACCTACAGACGAGTTGCAGCAACCACAGTAAAGCTTTTGCATACCTGCCAAGATACTTACATGTTTACGTTGTGCGTTACTTTCCTTTGTTAGTCGGTCTTTAATGGCTCTTACTTTGTAGTACTCATTTTCAGTAGCTAGGGCAGGGTAATAACCTTTTAAGGTATGCTTTTTTCTTTGGTGGGTGATATGCAAGTCACCGAAAACAGTGTGACTTCTGAACATCTTGCCAACCGCTGAATAACTAAGCTCTAGACCTTGTTCTAACGCGAACTTTTGCAAACGAGCTACGCCATAACCTAGCATCGCTTTTTCAAACATGACTCTAGCCAAAGCAAAGTGCTTACCTTTCTGAATCACGCGGTTATCGATTTCTATCCAGAAAGGGTGGCGACCAATACCGATGTCATAAGCCGTGCCGTTATCTGGCTTTTCGTTTGATAAGAATTGTTGTATGCGGTGGGCAGCATATGTATTAGTTAAATGACTTTTCTTGGCAGATTCTTCATTAGCTGTATTAAATGCTAGTGTTGCAAGTATATGTGCTATTTGGTCGTCTGGTTCGTAAAGTCGGTCGTCCATTGTTGTATGGATAAGTACGCCAGCTTCCATGATTTTGTTATAAATGGTCATAGCGCCAGTTAGCCGTAAGCGGGATAACCTATCCAAATGCCGAACAACTATGATGTCACCTTTTTTTATTACACCTCTTTCTATATCGGTAAGTAAGCGACCTAATTCACCGTGTGATACGTTTTTACCTTTGTAAGATGATACGCCTTCATCATTGTAAATGAGGTCTGAAACTGTAGTGTCGTACTTATTTTCGAGGTCTTTTAGTAGCTTACTATCACCTTGCAAGCTCATGGATAGACCATCTAATTGCTTGCCAGAACTGACTCGCGCGTAAGGTATCAGTGCCATTTTTAGTCCTTTTGGGTGTTATGTAAGGATTGTACACTGAAATTAAAAGGCTATATAGGAGAGTAGTTAGCTTTTGGTGACGCTAAAAAGAGTTGTCTAAGTATCTTAGAACATCTATAGAGATCACCTCTAAACAATATGTAACAACTCGATAAGGAGCTCATTTGAGCTCCTTTTTTTATCTTACGAAAGCGACTCTATGTGTGATCTCAGTTGATACGAAGTTGACGAAGCCTGATGCAAAACTTGTCGCAATTGAGGTTTGGCTTGCCAATCAGCCTACTAGTACGTATGTACAATGTGGCCGTAATATATTGGCCTTTATCTCTGTAGCTCGCCATTCTCAAAGTTTTTCATGCGGTTAAAAATTTATCTTTGATAGCGAATGGTATATATTTGGTTGATCTATATGAATTTGCGTTGGTTTGTGATCATCAAAAGAACATTTACTCTTCTTATCGCTACGTTGTCTGTGTCTGCAAACGCATTTGCTGACTCTTTACCTGAGCGTATCGATAATTTCACCAAGCTCTTTGATCATGAAACGGCAATCGAATCTTACGATATTCGAGTGCTACAGGCTGATTATCCAACACGTTTGATCATGCCGTCTTCTATGCTGCCACAAACAGCAGAGTACCCGTTAAAAGACATTCAGCGCTTGTACCAGTTATCAAAAACCTGTAGTGGTAAACTGCCGTTAAGCCCTTTGATTACTGAGCCTTTAGTTTTTACTCGTGCAATGTGTAAAGGCACCAAGCTTTCTGACCGTTGGTTTAGCCGTAGTGGTTTGATTCACCCTGGCGGCGGTTCTTATGCGGCACGATACGTTGAGAAGTACCCAGAAAAATTCGACTCTCTGAAGCGCTTTATGCATATTCAAGAGCGACCAAACACCGAACACGATGAACTACTGTCTCGCTTGCAACAAATGGATAGCGAAGCAATCACCGCGCTGTTAGCGGGTGCCAGTATGTTTGTTGAGCTTGATGAGATGTGGGTAAAACGCGGCGACAGATATTACCTGTATAAAAAATCAGTCTGGAACGAAAATGCCACGCTTGCTGGGTTATCGTTTAGCTTGTCTTCAGAAGGTAAAAGCTGTTTTGTCCAGCGTGGTAATGTGTGTTGGGAAATAGAAGATCATTCAGAGCTTCTGCAAGTCGCCATGTTTATCTTGGTTATTGCCAACATCATGCTTGTCTTAGGTTGGGCGATTTACCGCTGGAACAGCAAGAAACAAGAGATGAAGAGTCGCATGCTGGTTCTTCAAATCCTAACGCACGAATTAAGAACGCCGATTGCGAGTTTGTCATTGACGGTGGAAGGGTTCAGGCGTGAGTTCGAACACTTACCAGAATCGGTATATGATGAGTTCCGTAGGCTGTGTGAAGATACACGCCGTTTAAGACAGTTGGCGGAAGCAAGTAAAGATTACCTGCAATCAGATAATCAACCGCTCGCAACAGAGTGGGTGCCAAGTGTTGAAGAGTGGCTCCAATACAAAGTTGAAGAAGACTTTGCGCCGGGGATTGAACTCCGTGTAAACAAAGATATAGCTGCAAAAGTGAACGTATATTGGTTGGGAACGTGCATCGATAACCTAATCAGAAATGCCGTGAAATACGGTGTGGCTCCAGTAATTCTAGAACTGAATACTTCTGACAAGAAGCTGACATTCAAAGTTATAGATAATGGAGACTTGTCTCGCAAAGATTGGGGGCAACTAAGAAAGCCATTCGTAAGTAAGAGTGGACTCGGTTTAGGTCTGACGATAGTGGAATCTATGGTTGGAAAAATGGGCGGTCACATGACGCTTATCGGCCCCCCAACAACATTTATTTTGGAGATACCTTGTGAAACAGACATTGCTTCTCGTTGAAGATGATAAAAATTTAGCTGACGGTTTATTAGTTAGCCTTGAGCAAGCTGGATATGAATGTTTGCATGCAGAACTGATCTCTGAAGTTGAAGGCTACTGGGAACAAGCGGATCTAGTGATTCTAGACCGTCAACTTCCTGATGGCGACTCAGTAGATTCACTTCCAGGTTGGAAGAAAAAGAAAGATATCCCAGTTATTTTGCTGACGGCTCTCGTGACAGTAAAAGACAAAGTAGCGGGCCTAGATTCAGGTGCAAACGACTACTTAACAAAGCCATTCGCAGAGGCTGAGCTATTTGCTCGAATTCGTGCTCAACTTCGCCTGCCAGATTCTGAAGAACAAGATGCATCAAAAGTTATCGCTCAGAATCTTGTTATCGATAAAGCGACACGTGAAGTGTTTTTCAATGAACAGGAAGTAACGTTAACGCGCACTGAATTTGACCTTCTACTGTTCTTGGCAAGTAACCTTGGACGTGTGTTTACACGTGATGAACTGCTTGACCATGTATGGGGTTACAACCATTTCCCAACAACACGTACGGTAGACACGCACGTTCTGCAACTAAGACAGAAACTGCCGGGTCTAGAAATTGAAACGCTGCGTGGCGTTGGTTACAAGATGAAAGCGTAATGAGAATAGCCTTACTTCCACTATTAATGTTTTCTTGCGTAGCGAATACCGCGCAAGCAACGGATTGGTTTAAGAGCAGCGATGCTCTGACTCAAGTTCATAAACATCTGCTAGATAATGATTTACCTCAGATGTTTGACTCATTAGTGGAAGTTTGGCAAATCAACTCGTCTCAATCACGAGAAGATCACCTCAATGAACTGTTCGATCAAGCATTGAACAAAGATTGTGGTAAAACTCTCACCAGAAAAACACTCCCAGATTGGATTAGTTCAGTCGTCGTTAAAAGACACATCATTCAAAGCCCTGGCCGAGATACCTTTCGTGTATCGATTAATGTTGAATCCGAAAACAACATTCAAGACATTACCTTCGAGAAGTGGGTCGATAAGATCGTTTCTTCGGACAGTGAGTTAACCAAAGACAGTGAAGTGGTTAACAACGCATCGGTGAGTCTATACCGCAAGCGTTACAATTTAGCCTCTCAACTTGAATCCGGTTTATACCGTTTAAGCGTTAAAGGTGATGGCGGAAAGTCTTGGAGCACTTGGGTTGTTTTGGGTGAAGTTGCCATGCGTCAACAAGTTCGCTGGGCATCAAAAGACACGTGGCGAATCGATAAAAAAGAACTACTCAATCCTTATTGTCCGCTACCTAAGCTCGAAATCAGTTTGTACGATTACGTTGATGAACACTATGAACAGGTCTGGGGCAAGAGCTACGAATCTGATTATCCAATGAACCTTACTGGTGAAGAACTTCCTAATGATCGCTATGTTTTAGCGGTTTCAATGGTGCATTCACGCTGGCAAGGCGACATAGCGATAGAACAAGCACAAACTATCAGTAAAACTTATGATATTTCTAGCGAAGAAGAGTTAAAGTAATTTAAAATTGTGCCGTTAACTATGTAAGGGATCTAACAAAGATAAACGGCATGAAAAAAACTACAAAACTACTCGCAGCGTCAATTGCATTCGCCAGTCTTCCTCTTTCAGCAGCAAACTACGCCATTGAAGCGCGTGGTGATGCGATGGGTGGTGTTGGTGTTGTTTCAGCAAACTTCCTAACTGCTCCATTCTATAACCCAGCACTTGTTGCGATTTATCGTCGTAATGATGACATGGGAATGATCACGCCAAGTTTTGGCGGTAATTATAATGACCCTAATAACTTAGTTGATGATATCGATAATTTAGTTGACAGCATTGAGTCAGGTACTGTGACTGGTTCTGATCTAGATGCTCTTAATGGTGATAGCCTGAATGTTGATTTAGGTGGTGTTGTAGCATTCGCTCTACCAAATCAGTATATTGCAGCAAACGTATTTGCAAAAGCATACACTGAATCATTTGTAACCCCGGATACATCTAGTGACGCTACTAATAGTGACTTGGTTAATGCTGAGTTAACTGCTGTTAAAGCTGTTTCTATTGGCATTATGGAAGCTGGTATATCATTAGCAAAATATCAAACGTTCATGGGACAACATTTGTCGTTTGGTATTTCTCCAAAACTCCAAAGAATCTATACGTATAACTACATTGCCTCGGCACAAAACTACGATCTAAGTGATGTTCGAGAAAACGACACCGCGGAAACTACATTTAATATTGATGCAGGTGCGCTTTGGTTTTACGGCCCATTTAGAGTGGGTTTTTCTGCAACGAATATTATAGACCGTGAGATTGAAACTAAATCCGTTAGCCAACAGCTAACAAGCAGCACAGGGGCTACAAGAACAGTAACATCGAGTCATTCTTATAACCTGGGGCCTGTCTACACTGTTGGTGCGGGGATCGTTTCTGATTACTTTACGTTGAGTGTTGATTATGATTTGAATGAAGCAGAGAAGTTTACTTCGTTCGAAGACAACGAACAGATGATTCGTGTTGGTACTGAAGTCGACCTGTTACGTCAGCTTAAGCTAAGGGGAGGGTATTACAAGAACCTGGCTTACTCTGATTCAGAAGGAACAGTGACAGCTGGTGTTGGTATCTCGCCATTGAACTTGTTTCAGCTAGATCTAAGTGCTAACTACACGAATGAAAATGCAATGGGTGCATCCATCAATTTCCTTGCTAGTTACTAACAGTCCTTATATAGTTCTGCTCCTAAATAAAGGAGCAGAGCATGCTAAACGACTTACCAACCCTTTCTCACGAAGAACAACAGAAAGCTGTTGAACGAATTCAAGAAATGATGACCCAAGGCATCAGCACAGCACAAGCTATCAAAATCGTTGCTGAGCAAATCCGTGAAGAAATGAGTAATAAAGAAGAGTAGGGCATCAGCCCTTCTTTTTTAATACGATAGTGCACTATAACTAAATATATTACCCTCTAGTATATTATCTCGTACATACCTACTCTTTAGTTTCTCTAAATCCCGACCTGTCCAAACTCTTAAATACTTTTTATTCAACAAGTTACGTCAGAGTAATTAACTTATCAGGCTTTACTTGGCTTTGAGTTGTAATTAAATTACAGCAAGATCTGAAAGTAAAACAATCGCCACTTTAGGTGTCAGTATTTGTGTCACCATGTCTAAATGGCTAAATATATGGTGTTTTTACGGCTAGTGACGTTGTGACTTGTATTTTGAACGGATGAGAATCCATGAATGTTCAGAAGCAGACAAATGAGGATTTTATCTAAAAACAGTGCGAGATAAGTAGCGACGGTAATATTCAAAACCGATACCGCGAATGGCTTACCACCGCTTAGAGCAAGCTTCGTTGCCACATATGTGCTTTACAGAATAAGTATTTAAAAAGCTTACGAGGCGTAAGGTGTTGTGTAGAAGTCGATTAAGGAATGCGGCGCGTATCAATTTGAGAATGCTAAATTGATGTGTTTTCTATTGGGGAATGATAAGTCTAAGCGATAGGACTTGTTAGAAATAGGGTCGCTTTGAGCGCTGTAGTTGTCGTCGTGGTTACGTATGTAGAATCGAAACCTTGACTCCTCTTGACCTTCATATTCTATATTGATGGTGACCGAATCGAACGTTGAGAGATCGAGCCCTTTATTTTGGGTCGATATAACGAACTCAATTTCACAGAAGGGTAAGCTATAGGTTTGTTCAAAGTCACACTGTAACTCAATTCCATCTTCTGACTTATGTAATGAGCCTACGGTGCCACCATCGTAGTCTCTGTCTGTATTTACGCGCGTAGGTTATCTGTCAGGTGTGATGATGTAGTTCTTATCCATGAGCGTATTAAAAGAGATCAACGACACTAGCGTGATTGCTAGGCAAAAATACGCGCCCAGCGACAGATATATGCCTAAATAGCGTTGTTTTTGTTCGGTATTTATACGAAAGGTAACGTTTTAAGGGGATAATAATTTAACTGTGTAAATATACAGTTGTTATTTGGGTTCTTTATTTTGTGTTTCCATAGGACCAAGCTTTACCTGTACAGCTAGCTACAGTGTCACTTTACTTATTGATTACATGTGTCGATAAACATTATAAGCTTTCTAATCTCAGGCGGTAACACCATTGCGACTTCAAAGCAGGCATATCAGTTAGAGAAAACAAGTAAAGAAAAACTAAGCGCAATGGGTTTAAAGTAACTCTTAGGTTTATTACCAAAGCTACCTAAGTCCAATTGAACGTAATTTCAGGGCAAACCGTGATTATGGATCTCCCAAGTATCGGTGTTGTGTACCAGCAATAAGTGTAATGAATCTATGCAAACTGAACACAAAGTACTAACTCTAGAGAGAATCGTTAAGAAGGTTTGAAAAATCTGTGTGCGGGTCTACATAAGACACACGAACTTTATTAGTTGATGGATTTAAACGAGAGCTAAGCATGTGCAGTTGATAAGAAACATTGGTCGCGTGTGTGAAATCTGGAATAGAAACAACAGCAATGCTTACAAGAATTGCACACAGCGCATCGAACCGTTAGTGCAAACAGAGAAGTGGCATATAAGTTAAACCAGACGGACAAAGTTTCGCGTCAATTAGATTTTCTGAATGAAGATTGAATTGTGTAGACGCTGGCCGTACATATAATTATTAGATTTCAAATGCGATAAGAAAACTCTGAACGGCGCAAGAAGCGTGAGAGTCAGTTGGAACAAGGATTTTAAGGACAAAAGATGAGAATACTACCTTTAGAATTAACTACACGTATTATTATGTCAATCCCATTTTAAAA